>CAQTPN010000024.1:0-2661 GCA_948888345.1 uncultured bacterium
TGCTGAAGCTTATAAATTAGCTTTAAACAGCCCCGGAACAGTTGAATTAACAGGTATGCCCGTTTATCAGCCTGAAAAAATCGGCCTTCCTCAAGGTGCTAATCAATTATTATTCAATGATGGTACTGTTGTTGGCCGTTGTGCTGCTGCAAGAAGAATCGTTGGCGAACCCGGATGTGACCTTGGCTACCTTCTTCCTATCATTCGTGAAGCAGTTTATTCTACACGTGATAAATTAATGTACAGAACAGAAGTTGTTGTAGGTTTAGAAGAAGACTTTATGGTTAAAGCTCATCTTCTGATTCCTGAAGGCTTTGAAAATGTTATGTATTCTTGGATGTTAAACTTCCAATACATTAATGAATATTATTCAAATATGTATGAAAACTCAAGAGAGCTTTCTGAAGGTGATTTATTTATATTCTCTGACCCTGATTGGACTCATCCTGATTTTCCATACGGTTTAACATTCTTTGACCCAACTCATAACTGTGCTGCTATCCTTGGTATGAGATACTTTGGTGAACACAAAAAAGGTACTTTGACCCTTGCCTGGGGTGCTGCTGCAAGAAACGGTTATGCATCTTGCCACGGCGGTATGAAAAGATATAACCTTGGTGAAAATAAATCATTCCAGGTTGCAGTATTCGGTTTATCAGGTTCAGGTAAATCAACAATTACACACGCAAAACATAATAACAAATACGATATTACCGTTCTTCATGATGATGCGTTTATTATTAACGTTCATGATAAATATACTATCGCTCTTGAACCTGCATATTTTGATAAAACAGCAGACTATCCGATGAACTGCGATGATAACAAATACATTTTAACCCAGCAAAACGCAGGCGTTATTGCATCAGCTGACGGTAAATTATACTCAATTACCGAAGATATAAGAAACGGTAACGGCCGTGCCGTTAAATCTAAATTATGGTCTCCAAACAGGGTTGATAGAATTGACCAGCCGATTAATGCTATTTTCTGGCTAATGAAAGACCCTACTATTCCTCCTGTATTAAAATTATCAGGTGCATCATTAGGTTCTGCTATGGGTGCAACTTTGGCTACAAAACGTTCTTCAGCTGAAAGATTAGCTAAAGGAGTTGACCCGAATGCTTTAGTTGTTGAGCCTTATGCTAACCCGTTCAGAGTATACCCTCTTGAAATGGACTACACAAGATTTAAACAATTAATTGAAGACGGCGTTGATTGCTATATCTTGAATACAGGCGAATTTATGGGCACTAAAGTTCAGCCTAAACATACTCTTGGTGTTATCGAAGCTATTGTTGAAGGTACTGCTAAATTCCATAAATGGGAAGGTTTCTCAGACATTGAAATTATGGATGTTGAAGGCTTTGATGCAAGCTTCTCTAATGCTGAATACAAAGACCAATTTGTTAAACGTATGCAAGATAGAATTGAATTTGTAAAATCAAGAGAAACAGAAAAAGCAGGTTTGGATAAACTTCCTGCTGATGCACTGGACGCTCTTGAAAATGTTGTTAAACAAGCAAATTGTGCCAGAGTTTAATAAACAAATTCTAAGGAATTAAAAAAGCGGGCTTATTATTTGCCCGCTTTTTTAATTCCTTTTATAAATTTTTAATTATTGTTCGAAATTAAGTATATTTTTGAAAAATGAGAAAAATGCATTGCCTGCATTATTGCATTCAGGTTTGTTGACATTTTCTTCAAACTTTCTTCCGTTGCCGCCATGTTTTGTATTGTTCGTTTTTTTATTAAAATCAGATTTTTTATTATTTACTTGCTCTTTATTCTGACCCGCATTGTTCCAGGCTTCCTGTTCTTCATTAGTCAAGGTATTATAAGTAATGTCTAAAGTTTCACAAGTATCGTATAATGTTTCGTATGAGCTATCATATGAGTCACATAAATCATCAGAAGTTTTACAAGTTTCTTCTGCTATTTCAACTCTTTCACCCATAAAGGCTGCAAGCGAAAAATCTTCTTCCAATCTTGAATTATTGCCATCAAGACTTTCAGCGCCTATACCAAATTGTGTTTCTAATTGATTGAGCTCGGCATTTATATCTTCCCATTCGGATGAATTCAATAATTCAACATATTCAACCGTTGTAAAATTATTATCTTCTCCCGCATATTTTTGAAATACGCTTTTATTTTCTTCAATTAATGAGTTTATACCCTTTGCAAAATCTGCATAATTTTTTGATTGTATATTATGACTTTGTATAAATTCATTTACCGTGGTAACTCCGTTATTATCTTTATCATGAGATTTAAGCTGTTCATCGCACATTTTTAAATAATCCATACTATAACTTGAGTAGCTGTTTACTCCTTCAATACCCATAAATAATTTCTCCTCTTGTTTATTCTATAAAATCCTCATTTGTTTTTATAAAAACAAATGCTAAAACAAAATTGATAAAAATAAAGCCGGATATTAAGCATTATTAAGATAGTATAGGTAATATAAAAAGCGGGCTTATTATTTGCCCGCTTTTATTTTTTAAAAAATATAATTAATATATAATCTAATCTTAAGCTTCTTCTTCAGCACCCGCTGTTGTTCTGATTGATTCGGCACCAACTTTTGCTTTTGAATTCTTTTCTTTAAATTTTCTTACCTGACGGTCAAGCTTGTCTGATACTAAATCAATACTT
>CAQTPN010000024.1:2702-10024 GCA_948888345.1 uncultured bacterium
CCGTTTACGTGGATGTGCATAAATAAGTTTCTCCGTTTCTAAACTTGTCTTCTCATCTTAAGCTGCCAAATTTTCTTCCTTTCTTCTATTGGCAACTTTCTAATTATACATTATTTTAATATGAATTTAAAGGGCAAAAGTTATAAAACTTTATTAAGTTTTATGCACGTTTTTTAATAGATTTAGAAATTATATTTAAAATAAACAAAATTATTACAACAACGACGGCAAAAATATAGTATTTACTTAAAGAACCGGCTATTAAAATTGCTATAATAGCGCAGGCAAAAGAAATTGAAGCTAATATTAAAACTGCAACATCCTGCGAAAGCCCGGCATGGAGTAATTTATGATGTATATGTTCTGAATCTGCAACAAAAGGGCTCTGGCCTTTCATAATACGCCTTATGCTTGAATAAGCCACATCAAGCATTGGAACGGCCAAAATTAAAAGCGGCAGATACATAAGAGGGCCTGAAGTTTTTGCAATTCCTGTAATAGAAAGGGTTGCAAGCATAAAACCTGCAAAGAGTGCACCCGAATCCCCCATAAATATTTTAGCAGGATTATAATTATACGTTAGAAACGATAGCATTGCACCAAGTAAAATAAAGGCTACAAGGGCGGAAATCGGCGATGATGGGGCTACAACCATTGATATAATGCCTATTGTGCAGGAACTTATCGTAACAACGCTTCCTGCAAGACCGTCTATACCGTCTATGAAGTTTATTGCATTCGAAATGCCTACAATCCATAAAAGAGAAATAGGATAAGACCAGAAGCCAAGTTCAAGCGGGTTTTGCATGAACGGTACATAAATGCTTTCAATTCTGACCCCTAAAATCATTACCACACTTGCTATTGCAATTTGTATGAATAATTTGAATTTAGCATCAAGACAAAATATATCATCCACAAGTCCCAGAAGAAACATTAAAGAACCGCCTGCAATAATGCCTGAAAGCCCTTGTCCTGAAGGATAGTAGCTTAATAAAACAAGAAAGAGAAAAGTTAACATTACAGAAATCCATACTGCAACACCTCCAAGACGGGAAATTTTTCCGTGATGGATTTTTCTTTCATTCGGTACATCCACAAGACCCGCTTTATCTGAAAAATAAATAACGATAGGAACTATAAAAACACCCAAAAGATAGGCTATGATTGCTCCTGTAATTTGTGCTTGCGTCAGTTTTATCATCTGATTATCCTTCCGGTTTTACGTTTTGATTTTAGCATGAAATATTTGGATACAATGGAAATTTTTCACAAAGTGTCATTGTTCTTTTTCTTAAGTTTTCTTTTGTATCTGATTCTTTGATTGTATCTGCTATGATTTTACCGATTTCTATCATTTCATTTTCTTTAAATCCGCGCGTTGTTGCGGCAGGAACGCCAATCCTTACTCCTGATGTTACAAACGGGCTTTTCGGGTCATTTGGAACAGTATTTTTATTTGCAGTGATGCCCACTTCCTCCAGTTCGTTTGCAATATCTTTTCCTGTTTTATCAAGTTTGCGTAAATCTATTGTCATAAGGTGGTTTTGAGTATCTGAACCTACTATATCAATTCCTTGCTCAATAAGAGTTTTGCATAATGTTTTTGCGTTTTTAATAATTTGCTTGGTGTATTCTTTGAATTCCGGAGACAAGGCTTCTTTTAGTGCAATTGCTTTTCCTGCAATAACATGTTCCAACGGCCCGCCCTGAATTCCCGGGAATACTGCTTTGTCAATTCCTTGAGCGTGTTCTTCTTTGCACATTATAATTCCGCCCCTTGGACCCCTTAAGGTTTTATGCGTGGTTGTGGTTACAAAATCAGCATAAGGAACGGGACTTGGGTGTTCACCGGTTGCAACAAGGGCTGCAATATGTGCTATATCTGCCATTAGATATGCATTAACTTTATCTGCAATTTCTTTAAATCTTTTGAAATCAATAACTTTAGAGTAGTTTGAAGCACCTGCAATGATTAATTTCGGTTTATGTTCGAGAGCAAGTTTTTCCAGTTCATCATAATTTATTTCACCGTTTTCATTAATACCGTAGCTTATAATATTAAAATATAATCCCGAAAAATTAACAGGAGAACCGTGAGTTAAATGTCCGCCGTTTGATAAATCCATACCCATAACGGTATCGCCCTGTTTTAGAGCATATAAAAATACTGCCATATTAGCTTGGGCACCTGAGTGTGGCTGAACGTTTGCATGGTCACATTTAAATAGCTCGCAACATCTTTTTTGGGCTAATTCTTCAATTTTATCTACGTTTTCACAGCCGTTATAAAATCTTTTGTATGGTTTTCCTTCTGCATATTTATTTGTTAAAACACTGCCCTGTGCTGCCATAACGGCAAGAGATGTAAAATTTTCGCTTGCAATAAGCTCAATTGTACTTTGCTGTCTTTTGAGTTCTTTTTCAATATATTCTGCCACTTCGGGGTCAGAATTTCTTATAATATCCATTTCCATAATTGTGTATGCCCTCCTCGTAAATTATTTTTATTTTACCTTAAAATTGTTTGTTGTAAAATGACTTTTGTAAACTAGACTAAAGCGGAAATTGACAACAATGAGAAAGAAAAATATTAGAAATATAGCAATTATTGCCCACGTTGACCACGGTAAAACAACCCTTGTAGACTGTATTTTACAGCAGACAGGCGTTTTTAAAGAGCACCAGGAAGCAGGCGTTCGCGTTTTAGATAATAATGATATCGAAAAAGAGCGCGGCATTACTATTCTTTCAAAAAATATTTCAGTAGATTATAAGGGTATAAAAATTAATGTTGTAGACACCCCCGGCCACGCGGATTTTGGCGGAGAAGTTGAGCGTGTTTTGGGTATGGTGGATGGTGCGCTTTTAATTGTGGATGCGCAGGAAGGGCCTATGCCTCAGACAAGATTCGTACTTTCTAAGGCACTTGAACTCGGATTAAAGATTATTGTTGTTGTAAATAAAATTGATAAACAAGGTGCAGACCCTGACGGTACAATTAATAAGGTATTTGATTTATTTACAGAGCTTACGGATAATGAAGAATTGATTGACTTCCCAATAATTTATGCAAGCTCTCTTCAAAAATTTGCAAAAAAAGAGTTAACCGATGAAAGTAAAGATATAATTCCGCTGCTTGATTGTATTATTGAAAATATTAAGCCTCCAGTGGGAGATGATGAAGCCACACTTCAGTTTCAGGCAACGACGCTTGATTATAATGATTATGTTGGACGTATTGCAATCGGAAGAATTATTAACGGTAAAATGAAATCCGGCGAAAATGTTACTTTGATAAAGACGGACGGGTCTTTTGAAAAAGGAAAAATTGTTAAATTATTTGAATTTAAAGATTTGGGGCGGGTTGAAACACAGGAAGCAGAATCAGGCGATATTGTTGGTGTTGCCGGATTTTCGGATATTCAAATCGGTGAAACACTTTCTGCTGTTGTAAATCCTGTTGCATTACCTTTAATTCATGTGGATGAACCTACGCTGCAGATGAATTTTAGTATCAATAATTCTCCTTTTGCGGGGCAGGAAGGAAAATTTGTAACAAGCCGCCAATTAAGAAAAAGGCTTTACTATGAACTTGAGAAGAACGTTTCTTTAAGGGTTGAAGACACTGATTCTACCGACGTTTTTAGAGTTTCAGGGAGAGGTGAATTGCACCTTGGGATTTTAATTGAAACAATGAGGCGTGAGGGATATGAATTTCAGGTGTCAAAACCTGAGGTTATCTTTAAAAAAGCGGAAGATGGTGAAACACTTGAACCTTATGAAAATTTAATTGTAGATGTGCCGGAAGAATTTACGGGGGCTGTTATTGAAAAGTTATCCCAAAGAAAAGCACAGATGCAGAATATGGAATCAGGGGTTAAAAGAAACAATATAGATTTTATAATACCTGCGCGCGGTCTAATCGGCTTTCGGTCTGAATTTATAAGAATGACCAAAGGTGAAGGCATTATGTATCATACATTTGAAAAATATGATGTTTTCGCAGGCGAGATTACAAAGCCAAGAAACGGTTCGTTAATTGCTTTTGAAGAAGGAGAAGCTATTCCTTATGCGCTTCATCAGTTTGAGGATAGAGGGGTTTTCTTTGTAACCCCTAAAACCAAGGTTTACAAAGGAATGATAATAGGCGAATGCAACAGGCCGCAGGATATTGCTGTTAATATCTGCAAAACAAAGAAATTGACCAATATGAGAAGTGCTACCGCTGATGTTATGGTTACCCTTCAAGCTCCGCGGTTGATGTCTTTAGAGGATTGTCTTGAATACATTGCAGAGGATGAACTTGTTGAAGTAACTCCTGAAAATGTGAGAATACGCAAGGCTAATCTTACAAAAATTAAATAGATAAATAAAAATTTACATTTCTTAATAAACACCATGATTTTAGCAATAATTCATGTTTTTGGGTGTTTTGTATAAACAAAGTTACACGTTTTAAAAGGAATGATGATTTTGAACGGCATTAATAATATTTCATTCGGCAGAGCCGATAAAGGTATAAAGACTCCGGAAGAAAAAAAGAAAAATCACAAACGTGCGGTAAAAATAGCAGTTGCAGCCGGTGCTGTCGGTCTTGCCGCAGGCGGAGTTATGTTATATAAAAACAGGAATTCAAAACCTGTTTTAAAATTTAGAGATTTTGTAAAAAATGGCATTCTGGCACCTTTGAAAGAAAAGGATGTTCCTGTAAAGAAAAAGGTATCAAATGTTTGGAACAATTTAAAAACAGGTGTTCAAAATTTAGGAAATAAACCAAATAAAGGCAAAGCGGAAGCCTTTGTTGATACTATTGAAATTAATAATAAAGCTGATAATGCCGGCATAAATAAACAAGCCGCACAATCTGTTAAAAAACCGGCCGAAAAATTACAGAAAAAACCTGTTAATGATACAAAACTTCAAGATAATCAGACAAAATCTGTTCAACAGCCTGCAAAAAAATCTGCTTCCGCATCTGTATCAAAGCCTGCGGTTTCAAAAAAAGAGGGGCAAAAATCTGAAAAAGCCCGGAAAATCGGAGCAAATAAACCTTCCAAGACCTCAGATAAAGTAAAGGGCTTACCTCCGGTTGCCGCAGGTGAAATTCCTCCTCAAAGCGGTGGAATGGTTGATGATATCAAGGGTGGAGAGTCTAAGGGTATAGGCGGAAGTATTATGGCTGCCGCAAAGAATCACGCTCGTGATTTAAAAGTAGCTGCAGGAACTGCTGCCGTTGTGACCGGCGGAGCTGTTGCAGGTGCTAAAATAAATGATGCCGCAGGAAAAGATAATGAAAAGAAAAACTATTCAATCACGGTTAACGGAAAAGAATTTAAAGGCAGATTAGAAAACGGCAAGGCATTTAATGAAAACGGCGAGCCTTTAAACGGAACCATTGATGTTGTTTATGATTCCGGTAAAAGAGTTGCAATAACCTATAACAGCGGATATCTGGCTGCTTCTACCGTATTTGATAATGCGGATGATAAAATCCCGTCTGCTATGCGCGTGTATAATGACGGTAAAATTTCAAAAAAATACAATGAATTAAAACCTAATCCCGAAAAAGGCGAAAATGCTTTCAAATCAGACGATGTTCAAGTTTTTGATTCTGATTCAATGCTTAAATCAAAAACAAGAATTTTAGACGGAGAAGGAAAACACACGGCAGTAGATTATTATCTGAAAAATACCGGCAAAGACGGTAAAATTGCAGGCAAACCAATTTTTGTCAGCACAAATGAGGCCCAAAAATTTGATGACGGTACGAGTGTGAACAATGTTTCTATTCCATATGGCGGAGAAGATGTAAAACTTAGAACAATCAAAAAAGAAAAAGACGGTTCTATGGAAATAACTCTCTTTAGCCCGAAAAATGGCAGAGAAATTGCCCAGCTATTAACAGATGCCGATAAGAAAGTAAATTCATACTGGCATTTTTCTAATGGCAAGGGTGATGATTCGGCGTTTGAAATTCAGGACGGAAAATTAGTTACCGATGATTTTACCGGCGGCGTGTTGAATGCGGATTTAATGCCTGACAGCACAGACAGCATTAAAAGATACAAAACGGATGATGGTACTATAATTGAAATAGGCATCAATCAAGATAAAAATATACAATCAATAACTGAATATAGCAATAAAGCTAAGCAAGCACCCGAGTTTGAGATGTTATTTAAAGACGGCAGAGCTGCTTCGGAAATTTTCTATGACGAAGATGCGGGTAATGTTATTTTTAAACTGAACCATAAACTTTAATTTGTGATATATTTTTCTTATGGAAGAAATTATTTCAGTAGGAAAGATTTTGAATTTCCATGGAATAGCAGGTGTTGCTAAAGTCGGTTATTCAAATTCAGATGTGATAAAAAAATTAAAAAAAGTTTTTTTAAATGAAAATAACGGGCAAAAAAAGCTGTTTAATGTGACGAGTGTTAATTTTCATAAGAATTTTGCGCTTGTTAAATTTAAAGAAATCAATTCGATTGATGAACTTTTACCCTATAAGGGTTCAAACATCTATATTGATAAGAAAAATGTAGAAAACTCTCTTGATGACGATGAATTTCTGATTGAAGATTTAATCGGGCTGAATGCTTTTGATAATAATGATGATTTAATCGGCGTTATTTTTGATGTAAGAACATCAAACGGGAATGATATTTTATGTGTAAAACCCGCTAACGGTGAAGAGCGTGAAATCCTTATCCCGTTTGCACGGGAAATTGTCCCGATTGTTGATATTAAAAAGAAAAAGGTTGTAATTAAACCCATTGAAGGGCTTTTATAAAGGATTTTTTATGAGGTATGATGTTATAACCTTATTTCCTGGTATTATTGAGGATTACTGCTCTTATTCAATTATGAAAAGAGGGGTGGAAAAAGGAATAATAAGCGTAAATACTATAAATCCAAGAGATTTTACCCATGATAAACATAAACGTGTTGATGATACGCCCTATGGCGGTTCAAGCGGGATGGTATTGATGGCACCGCCTATATATGAGGCGTTTGAAAGTATTGAAAGGCTTACCAATTCTGAATTTATTATGCTTACCCCGCAGGGAGAACCGTATAATCAGAAAATTGTACGTGAATTATCCTCTAAAAGCCAGTTGATTCTGCTTTGCGGCAGATATGAGGGGTTTGATGAAAGGATAAGGCTCGGTTTAAAGCCAAGAGAAATTTCCTTAGGAGATTATGTTTTAACAGGGGGCGAGCTCGGTGCACTCTGTATTATGGATAGTGTCTCAAGGCATCTTGAAGGATTTTTAAATAAAGAAGAATCGTCATTAAATGACAGTTTTTCTGAATTT
>CAQTPN010000025.1:0-4546 GCA_948888345.1 uncultured bacterium
TTAGCAAGGCTGTAAGCCTGATACTGCCCCAAAATTAATTCTTTGTCGTCCATCGTTAACTCCTTTAAAATGCGAATTTATTATACAAAATTTTCAGGAATTTTTCAATATGTTTACAATTGATTTTATAAATTTGAATGAAAATAGGTTTAAAAGCCTTGATTTTCAAACTTTTAGCGGCATTTTTGATTTAATGTTTGAATACCGGCATAAGCTTTTTGATGATGAGTATTTTAATTCTAAAAAGCCTTATATACAAAGGGTTTACGAGATTATTGAAGGCCATATCCCTTATTTTTGGCTATTTTATAAGGTTCAAAGCCGTGAAATCCTCGGTTTTTGTTACTTTTACGATATTATACCGGCTAAAAGGCATATTCATTCAGTATCTGCGACTATTTGCCTTAAAAAATCAGCCCGCGGCCTCCCCGCTTTAATATGTGCTAAAAAGTTGATATCAGAGGCTTTTAATACCTTAAATATATCTAAAATCAAGGCGGAATGCTTCGAAGATAATCTTTATATGCCGAATTTTCTTACAAAACTTGGTTTTAGACGGGAAGCAATCCTTAAAAGCGAGACTATAGTTCAAAATCAGCCAAAAAATCTTGAAATTTGGAGTATTTTTAATCCGGAGTTCTCTAAAAATCAATAATAACAAGCATTTCAATCCCCATATCATACATTTAAACTATTTATTTTAACAAAGAAAGGAAAATTTATGTCACAAGAAATTCAAAAGTCAGACTATGAGGCCTTTAGAAGGGAAGTCTGGAGCCAGAAATTGAATGCCGGCCTGAATAAAAATTGTGTAATGTTGCAGTGCGTAAACCGTGATTATCAGGCAGATGCAGACAAAGGAACAGGCCAGATTAACATCGTGACGCCGCTTGAGGTGGCAACCGGAACTTATACAGGCTCAATTGATTCTTACGGCGCGGCTGATACCGAAAAAAGAACGCTAAAACTCAATCAGAGTGTGTATTTTGGCTTTAGCGTGCCCGATATCAACCAGGCACAGACGAATATCGGAATTATGGATGCAATTGTTGATAAGGCTAAAAAGGCTGTGGAAACTGCGATTGACACCTATTTATTTAACCAGTTTGAAAATGCTCCCGAAGATAACGTTATGGGTGCCCAAGGCTCCCTTGTAGAGCTGAATTCTACCACAATTTATTCAAAATTTGTGACACTTGCTAAAATTTTAAAATCTTCAGGCGCAATTACCCCTGAAAAGCAGGGCTGGGTTGTAATTCATCCGGATATTGAGGAACTTTTACTTTTGTGTAAAGAATTTACAAGCGTTGCAAATTTAGGAAATACAACTGTTTCTAACGGCTCAATAGGTAAAATTGCAGGTTTGGAAGTATTTGTAAGCAATAATGTAGGCAAAAATACAGATGGCTATACGATTTTGGCCGGTACAAAAGATGCGATAACTTATGCCTCACAAATCAAGAAAATTGAGACCCTAAGGGCGCAAAGCTCCTTTTCTTCAATAATCAGAGGGCTATACACCTTTGGCGCACTTACTTTAAACCCGTCTGCAATGGCTGTAATAAAAGCCGGCGTGGCATAAAGGAGATTTTAAAATGAATAATTTTGTTAACAATTCTTTACAATACCCCGTAAATCAAGGTCATAAATGCAATTTATCCCTGCAGGACCACCTAAAATACGTTGATAGCCTTGTTATGCTGAATATCATTGATAAAAACACCGGAGAATCAATTAAACAAAATATGGCAGCAACATTCAGCAATAGCAAGGTTTTATCGGCGAATACCGGCATCGATTTTTCAAAAAGCGAATTTCTGAAAGCACGCGAATGCCTTCTGAATTATCTTCAAAAATCAGGCGTAGAGCTGGATGAAGCCGAATTAAAAGACATTGAGGCTATTGTGCTGGAGCTTGAAAAGAATGCGGTCAGCAGGTTTGGGGCAGATAACGGGCAAAATACCCTTAATAGTTTGAATAGGGATAATGAACTAGCTAAAGAACGCCTTATGACGGGCTCAATGCAGGGTTCAAACATCCAAAAGCCTCTGGACAAACTGTTTTCACGAGAAGAAATAGCAAAGATGAGCACGGCAGAATTCATAAAAAATGAGCCTGTGATTAATTATCAGCTTCAAAATGGCTTATTATAGGCTTTTTAGCTGTTTTATCTTTGAATTCTTCCTTACATAATATCTATTATGATTACCTATCAATCAGTAATATTTCAGGGTGCAAAAGCAGCAATATTCAAATATAATTTTTGCACCCTGAAATTATAAAATTTTTGTCTTAAAAATCTTTAAAAAGTAAAATAAGCTAAAAAGCCCGCTACATCTGCTTTTTAGGGAAATTTATAAAATTTTGGCAAATAAAAGGGGGCAAAAATTGCCCCATTCGCATACTAGCCGAAGCATTAACAACAAAATTATCATACCATATCGGCGCAAATAAAAAATAATTTATTAAGAAATATTAAGAAAAAATAAGGTCAAAACGATGAAAAACACTGATACCAAACAAAAGCAGCGGAAATTTTTGGATGAATACTCAAATACCCTTGATTTAAAGGCATCTGCGCTGGCTGCAGGATATAAAAAGCAGACTGCACTTGCAAATGCGAGAAATATGTTAAGAAATCCCGCCGCAATAAAGGAGCTTAAGGCTCTCTGTGAATGGAAAGCAGCGCATTTAGAGATATGCAGGGGATATATAGTTCTTGGATACCTTAAAATCCTTGATTGGGCCTTATCTTTGGATGAAAACGGCAAGCCGAACGACACGGGGGCCGCATTAAGAGCACTAGACGGGGTTATAAAGCAGATGGGAGAAGAGATTTCTACCGAAAATAATAAAACCGAAAATTTTCTTGAAAATAGTTCAATAGTGACCAGTATTAAGGGTTTAGACCCAAATAAGATATAGAGGAGTTTTATGAACAGAATAAACAAAGAAACGCTAAATGCTTTACCTGAAAGAATTTCAAACCTATATGAACGGCTGAATACTGACAGAAGCAGACAATTAAGCGACATAGAAAGCGTAAAACATCATATTTACAACACTTCTGAACCATATCAAAATTGTAAATTTATGTTACCGGATATTTATGAACAGGCGCAAACCCTTAAGGCGCATATATTAGAAAGTCTTGCATCGCATCCTGAGGGCTTGTTTGATGTATTTCCCGCCGATTTAAAATTTTCCAAAAATGCCAAAAAGCAAAAAGTAATGCTTGTTTCGGCACTTGAAAATATGAAAATGACCGATAAACTTGAAAAAATAGTGGATGATTTAGTGGAATGCGGCGAAACTATTCTGTTTGTGGGCTGGAAAAAAATTTATAAAAAGATTCGCCGCGCTGTTTCCAAAGAGGGCAAAATTGCCTTTGTTACTGAAGACAGGCTCATTTACGATGGGCCGGTTTTGAGGCGGATTGCACCTGAAAATTTCGTTTTTGACGTAAAAACGGATTTTGAAAGTGCAGCAAAAATTTTTAAGTATAAAGCCTTGCCGCAAGAGCTTTTTGAGGATAAAAACAATAATTTTTTAACCGATGAAATCAAAGAGGAATTGCGCGCTATTGGTGCGCAAGGGGCGCATAATGAGCTTAAAAAACTTGATATTCTTGAATTTTGGGGAGATATAAAAACGGAAAACGGCGATATTATTAAAAATCAACTTGTTGTAATCGCGCAAAACCGTTTTATTCTTCGCTTTGAGGATAATCCATATTTAAATTCACCTTTTATATATGCAAATATCATCCAAAATCCTTACACGGGAAGAGGTATAAGCCCCTTACGCGCCGCAATTGACCTGAACAGAGCGGCTAACGAGATTTTAAATACACAAATGAAGGCATATTCACTAATTGTAAATCCGCCATATCTTGCGCCAAAAGGGGCTTTTAGGGGTGAACAAAATGTAAAACCCGGAAAAATCATTGAATACGATTCCGCTTTGCTGCCGCAAATGCCGGCACCGCTGAATTTTAGTCAGGCCCTTTGCGGCTGGGACTTTATAAGGTATTTTAAAAGCTCAATAGAAAGTGCCACGGGCGTTTTTAAGACAATGGGCGGAGAGCTTGAGGTTCAAAACCGTACAGCAACTGAACTTTCAATGAGTGCAAACGGTCAAAGTGCACGTTTAAACCTGATTTTAGATGTTATAAATCGTAAAATCATTCTGCCCGTTGTGCAAAAGACGGCTGATACAATTGCAAATTTCAAGTTTGGCACTGAAAACCTTTTATACCGAGCTGCGGGAGAATTAAAAATGTTAGAAATCACTAACGATGTGCGTTTTGGAGAATATATTTATCGTTATAGTGACCGAAAAGCAAGCATGGAGCGCAAATCAAAAGAAAAAGAGCTTGTAAATCTTTTGACAGGCTTTGCAAACGTCGGGGAAGTTTCTTCAAAAATCAACTGGGGCGAGTGTTTTAAGCTTGCTTTAGGTAATCTTGGAGTTGAAAATGTTCAATTATACTTGAATGACAGTGTTAGATCGGAAGAGCGTCGTGTAGGGAAAGAGTGTAGATCTC
>CAQTPN010000025.1:4556-9890 GCA_948888345.1 uncultured bacterium
TGGAATACGAATTATTAAAAAGTCAAAAAAAATTTTTGGAAATTCCGCATGGGTACGATTTAGATGTGTGTGTTTATCAGGGAGGTTTTGGCTCAGGTAAAACGTGGGCAGGGTCGCTGCTTGGGGTGCTGCTCGCGTTAAAATTTCCCGGAATTGTGGGACTTGTCGGCGCACAGACTTACTCTCTTGTTAGGGACACAACGCTTTCCACGTATTTTGAACATCTGGAAAATTTTGGAATGCGGGAAGGCAAGGAGTATTTTTTTAACAAATCTACACAAAAATTAGAATTTAAAAATGGTTCTGTAATTTTGTTTCGACATTTTGATGAGCCAAACAAGCTGAAATCACTGAATTTGGGCTTTGTTGAGATAGAGGAAATGAGCGATATACCTTATTCTACGTTTAAAATGCTTCTCGGGCGGATGCGCCAACGCATCCGCCCAGACTGGAAAGCCTTTAAATACAGGGTTTTCGGCCATACTAACCCTGAAAATCAAAAGGGATGGGTGTATAAAACATTTGTATCCTCTAAATTACCTAATTTTAGGCTAATTCAGGCACCATCAACCGAAAATATCCATTTGCCAAAAACCTACCTTGAAAATATGAAAAATTTATATGACGAAAATTACTATAAAATCAATGTTTTAGGGCAATTTGACGATTCAAAAAATAATCTTGTAGTGAAAAATTTTGATGCAAAAAATCTTAAAGAACTCCTCTACAGGCGGGATTTACCCCTGCATATCAGCTGTGACTTCAATGTAGACCCGATGTGCTGGACATTAGGGTATAAAGATTCAGAGAGGGCCTACTTTATAGATGAAATAGTTCTTGAAAACACAACAACAGTGTTGACTTGCGAGGAATTTGGACGGAGATACAGCGGACATCGCGGCAGAATAATAATTAACGGGGATGCATCCGGCGATAATCGTTCTTGCACAAGCGAATACACGAATTACATTTTGATGAAACGCTGTTTTTCAAATCTGGGCTTTAGGTCTGTAGATATTGAAATTAGGCCCTTTAACCCCCCAATTAAAAACCGCATCAGTGCTTTTAACTGCCTCGTAAAAAGCCAGAATGGCAAGCGCAGACTGTTTATTGACCCGAAATGCCGGAAATTATTGTATAATATTGAAAATTTAAAATACCGGGAAGGCACATCAATGCTGGATTTACCGGCATATTCCACGATACGGCAAAATCCGGAAACAAAATTTTTAGGCCACCCCTTTGATGCTGCAAGTTACCTTGTAGAATATTATTTCCCGATTACATAGGTATATAACGCACTTGGCATGGGGCTTTAGAAAGATTCTTATAAAAAGTTCATAAAAATTCATAATCTGATACTGCAATTAATGTAAAGGAGTAAAAAGTAATGGAAAATTTACAGGTTTTGATACCTTATTCACCAATAATAACAGTTATTTTAGTCTATTTTATACAAATGAAAATTTTTGTAACTCCGGCAGAGCTTGAAAAGAAACACAGAGAAATTCTGCTTGAAGCCGAAAACCGCTTTTCGCCAAGTATAGCGGTTCTTGATTTAAAAGAACAAATTGGGGAAATTAAAGAAAAAATTGATAAAATTTATAATTTATTTCTTACTAATAACCAGCAATAGCAGGTGTTACCGGCTATTAAAAATTAAGTAAGTTTTCAAAAACTTAATGTTTCTTAAAGATATTTAAAAAGGATTTTTGTTCCGCACGAGCTTTAAACGCCTCCAACTGAGCCTTTAGGGAAGTAATTTCAACATCCTTTTTCTTTAATTCAAGATTGAGTTCGTGATATTTTTCCTGCCAAAATTTTAAATTTTCTTTCTCTTCATTTCTTAAAATTTCCAGCTGCTTAAAGCGGCCGGCATCTACTGCCAGCTCTTCAATTCTTGAAATTAACCTTAAAGTTACATCCTGAGAGCTTTTTTGCGGCTCTTCAATGCCGGTATTTTCAAGAATTTCCGCATTTATTACAGGAGTTTCCTGCTGATTATCTTCCATTGTATTTTTTTGTAAAACCTGCTTTGCAACCTTATTCCGGCGTGATTTTAAATTAAAATTTCTAATTTCATCCGCCTCTTTCTTGGAAATTACAATAACCTTTCCTCCAGGGGTTTCTGCAGATTGCAATTTTCCTTTATCAATCCAGGAATAAACCGAAGATTGGCTTAAAAGCAGTAAATCCTGCGCTTCTTGAATTGTCAGCTTTAATTCATCCATTTTTCATTCCTATATATTCTTAATGTTTCCTAAAAATTCCTAAAAATTCTTGAATTTTATGGGAGGAGATTTTGGAATACCCCCTTGACAAAGATTGTAGCATGGAATAACATTTGAAAGAATAGTATGTGAAGAGACGTGAAGCAATACGTTTTTTCATTTTAGGAAATAATAGGGGGTTGAAGAATAAAAGAACTGCAATGATGAATTAAGGCCGGTGGATAAAGTATTGTATTGGCCCTTTATAAGGTTTAGTATTAAAAATATTGCAAAGAGGAGCAGATAAAAAGAAAAGTGCTCCAAACGAAGCACTCACACTACTTCTGATATTATATCACATTCGTTGAATTTTGCAAGCATTTTTTGTGCTGGTTTTTTGGCCGCAAAAGCCCGTTGCAGCGGGTGTTTTGTTTTTATATTTATTGTATCGGTTTAAGTGCCGGTTGCAGATTTTGGATATTTTTTGGAAAATGTAGCGGAAATCAGGCGGGAAGCCAATTTAGGAGCGATTTTATGAGAAATTTAAAAGTTAGTAATAATACGGGAATTGAGCCCGATAATAAGGTTATTGTGCTTAATATAAGCCAATTTGAGCTTACTAAGCTTTTGTATTCAAGCGGTATACTTGCCGAATGCGGGCTTACGCCATCTGCAAAGCTCTTTTTATGGGCACTTTGCAGCCATTATAACCCGCAAAACAAGACTATGTTTCCATCTCAGCAGACAGTAGCCGCAAAGCTCGGAATTAGCGAAAAATCTGCACAAAGGGCGGTTAAAGAGCTGAAAAACCACGGTTTAATTGATTATGAGACAAAAAGAGTTAATCATTATGTTTTCGGGCCAAAATTTTTTGAATTGGTCAAAATGTCCGGTGCGATAGGTCAAAATGTCCCTGCAAAAGGGGGTCAAAATGTCCTACTAAGAAATAAAAAAACAAAAAAAGAACAACACACAGATTTTTCTTTTGGTTTTAGCGGGGCGGAAAGCAGGAAAACCGCAGGTTTTTCATCTTGCGGATACAAGAAAAACCTGCAAAACAACGACAGCGCAGCTAAAAGAGTTCCAAATTCAGAAGAGACAAAGAAATTTTTGGAAGAAAGAGAGAAAATCTGCGCTATGAGCTCAAATCCAAAAGAATTTAATCGGGAAGAAGCACTACAGTGGCTTAAAGGAGTCCCAAAATTCTGGCTGGAAAAGTCTAAAGTTGCAGGATTTTTAATTGAAAAGTACAAATTTAGTGAATTTCAACAAATTTTTAATGAAAAAGGAAAAGTTCCGCTTTCAAATTTTAATTCAGATTATAAAAGATAGTTGAAATTAAATTAGATTTTGGAATTTTTTAAAAATTACGGCAAATTATGTGGAAAATGCCAGAAAAGCTTATTAACAGGGCGGTAAAGAATAAATAGAATTTTCTAAAAATAAATGTAAAGTAATGTAAAATTTTTTGAGTAAAAAATTTTTTAGAAACGCTTAAAAGCTTATTAAAAGAGAATTTCCACCCATTTTTTAAAATTTTTACTTGAGTAATTTTACTCTCTGTACAAAAAAATTTATTTTGGTATAGTAAAAATATGGTTCGGCAAAAAACAGTCTGCATCTGGAATTAAGACATAAATTGCCGGCAAAAATCAGTTCAATTGAGCTGAATTAAACAAAAGAAAACAAGAAGATGCTACATTTAAATGGATTAGATTTAGTTTGCAAGGATTTTAAAACCTCAAAAGGCTTTGCTGTAACGATTTTAGCCTTTTTGATGCTGTCAGATTTTTGTTTTTCAAAATTTTCAAAAGAAGCACAATACACACACTACCTGTTTTTTGGGGCGATATCGCCCCCCTTATCCTTAAAAACAAAGAATAATAGGATATAGAAAGGTTAAAATTCAATAATAGTGCTCATTTAGAGATATGTTGGAAGTGGGGTAAAAATGCAATTGACAAGCAAACAAGAACAAATTTTATCGCTGGCTGCACGCGGGCTCAAAGATAGGCATATTGCGGATAAAATGGGGCTTTCGGTGCGTACGGTGCAAAATCATCTGGGGCGGATTTACACGAAAAACCATACAAATAACAGGGTTGCGGCAATCTTGCTCTATATGAATTCTGAAATTGAAATTGTGGAAAGACACGCACCACAAGGGAAAAAGCGTGTTTTGACAAAAAAGAAAATTTTGAAGGGATAATTGATGGGTAATTTTTATTATAATCTGCAAGGCGGCTTAAACACACAATTGACACAGGTTATGCTGGGCGCAGATACTAAAAAGATGTATTGGGCGGATGCTTTCAACGTTGAACCATATAAAAATCAAGGTATAACAAGGCAAAAGGGCAATCAAACCATTTTGGATATTGCATCAAAAATTCAGCCAAAACAAAAAAGCCCTAAATTACCTGTTAGAGAAGGAAAAACGGGGTTTAATGCAAATGAGAGCATACAAGGGGGTTTAAGCCCCTTTAAGCCCGTTCAGGCCATAACATATCCTAAAGGGTCAAAAAATTTCGTTCTCGCGCTTTCTGACGGGCGAATTTTCTCTTTTGAAAGCGGAACAGGGAGACTGAAAGCGGTTTGCGATTTTGACAAAGAAATTTCAGGATTTGCTTTTGAATATTTTTTGGATGGGCTTGTAATTGTGCCTGAAATCTATTCAGGAAGCGGGATTGACGGGGTTTATTACAATCCGGCAAATAAAAAGGAAATAGAGCCTTTAAATTTCAAAAACTCTGACGGTGAGCCGATTAAGGGCAAGGCATTATGTCAATATGCGGGCAGGCTTTGGATTTCAAGCGAGAGTACTCTCTATTATTCAGCACTTGGAACCTATAATGATTGGTCATCAAGCCATGATGCAGGCTATATCTCAAATTTTCACTCAAGCACGGCTGAAATTACCGGTTTAAGGGAATATGGCGGTTCGCTTGCAATTTATAAAGAATTTGAAGTTTTTCTGTTAACGGGAAATGACCCGGAAAGCTTTGCTATAAGGAAGTTTGCAGATAAGGGAGCACCGGGCGCGGGAGGGATAATCACCTGTAACAACAGGCAGTATTTTTTCAATGACTGCGGGCTTTTCAGCCTATCTTTGACGGGTGAATTG
>CAQTPN010000026.1 GCA_948888345.1 uncultured bacterium
CCCCCACACAGACGTTCCAGGTCTGCACCTTAAACCACTCGGACACCTCTCCATTTATTCTTATATTGTATTAAGATAATGAATTTTGTGCAAGTTTTTATTCTAAATTTTTCATCTGTGATAAAATCCTCTGCCTTGCCGTATCAAAGAAAAAATTATTTTTTATATCTTGAGTATCTTCTAATTTGTCGATGGCTTGTTCTATACCATCTGTAAAATCACTACTGCAAGAAATTTCAACAGTATCTTCTTCAAGCGGGCCTAATTTACTTACTTTGGAACCTGTTTCATTATACAATTCAAGAAGCAAGGTTATATCCTGCTTATCGGATATTTTTCTAAGCTTTGTATAAGCTTCCTGAGCTTTTGTATCATTATTTCCATTTGTAAGTATGGCGAGTCTTTTCAGGGCATTAAATTTAACCTTTAATTCTCCAAAATTTATTTGAGATGTTAGAGCATGTGTTTTCATAGTATGTTATTAAAAATTCTAAATTAAAAAAGTTGCTATAAAAATTTATAGCAACTTTAACATTGTTAAATGATAATAAGCATATAGGTTATTTTTTCTCAATAACTATGCAATCATCCTGCATTTTCATTAAAAGAGTATCATTTGCGCCGTATTTGCCGGTAAGGATTTCCTCTGCAAGAACATCTTCAATTTTCTTTTGAATAACCCTTCTTAAAGGTCTTGCGCCGTAAGCTTCGTTATAGCCTTCTTTTGCAAGATAATCTTTAACATCATTGCCTACTTCAATTTTTAATTCTCTTTCATCAAGACGCTTGAATAAATCCTTGAGCATCAAATCTACTATTTGTCTGATTTCCTCCTGGCTCAAGTGTGCAAATACGATAATATCATCAATACGGTTTAAAAATTCGGGTCTGAAAGATTTTTTCATCTCTTCCATAACGGTATCTTTTAATTTTTCGTATTTATCTTTCTTTGAATCCTGAGAAACAGAGAAGCCCAATTTCTGGGTTGATGTAATCATACTTGCACCCACATTTGATGTCATTATGATAATAGTATTTTTAAAATTAACAAGACGCCCTTTGGAATCTGTCAAACGGCCATCATCAAGGATTTGAAGCATAATGTTAAATACATCAGGATGAGCTTTTTCTATTTCATCGAAAAGCACGACAGAATAGGGTTTTTTACGTATAATTTCGGTCATATGCCCGCCGTCATCGTATCCAACATACCCCGGAGGTGAACCGATAAGTTTTGAAGTTGTATGTTTTTCCATAAATTCAGACATATCAATTCTTACAATGTTGTCTTCAGAACCAAACACTGCTTCTGCAAGGGCTTTAGCTAATTCCGTTTTACCGACACCCGTGGGCCCTGAGAAAATAAAGCTGCCTATCGGCCTGTTGGGTGATTTTAGACCCACTCTGGCGCGCCTGATTGACTTAGATAGGGCAACTACAGCTTCATTTTGGCCGATAACTCTGGCGTGCAATGTTTCTTCGAGCTTCAACAGCCTTTCAGACTCGCCCTCGGTGATTTTTGTCACCGGTATACCTGTAATAGTTGATACAACGGCTGCAACCTCATCTACCCCAACCGTAGGTTTATTGGCATCTTGAGAGTTTTTCCACGAGTCTTGATATTCTCTGATTTTATCTTTGATTTGAGCTTCTAAATCTCTTAAATCTGAAGCTTTTTCAAACTCCTGATTTCTTATTGCATCTTCTTTTTCTTTAATTGTGGCTTTTAATTCTTTTTCAAGCTCTTTTCCTTCAGGCGGAAGGCTTGAAACGTTTAAGCGCACTTTGGAAGCAGCTTCATCAATAAGGTCAATTGCTTTATCCGGCAGAAATCTTTCCGTTATAAATTTACTTGAAAGCTCTGTGGCGGCAACAATTGCTTCATCTGATATGAATAATTTATGGTGTTCTTCATATTTTGGTTTTAGACCTTTAATAATTTGAATAGTTTCTTCGATTGAAGGCTGTTCAACCAGAACCATTTGAAAACGTCTTTCGAGAGCAGAATCCTTTTCAATGTGTTTTCTGTATTCATCAAGTGTTGTTGCACCTATAACCTGAATTTCACCGCGGCTTAAGGCGGGCTTTAAGATGTTTGCAGCATCAATAGCACCTTCTGCAGCACCAGCACCGATAAGGGTATGCATTTCATCAATAACAAGTATAATATTTCCTGCCTGCCTGATTTCATCCATTATCTTTTTAAGACGCTCTTCAAATTCGCCTCTGTATTTTGTGCCCGCAACAAGAAGGCCCATATCAAGCTGGATAATCTTTTTATTTTCAAGAATATCCGGAACCTCGCAATCAATAATCTTCATTGCTAAGCCTTGAGCTATAGCTGTTTTACCAACACCGGGCTCACCTATAAGAATAGGATTATTTTTTGTGCGGCGGGCTAAAATTTGAATAACTCTTTCAATTTCTTTTTCGCGCCCTACAACGGGGTCAAGCCTTTGTTCCTGAGCTGCTAAGGTTAAATCTGTACCGAATTCGTCAAGACTTGGTGTTTTTGCTTTTGATTGAGGGGCACCGGCAGTTGTTGTTTGCGGCCCCTGTCCTGTTCTTGACTCACCTAAAAGCTTTATTACATTGCTCCTGCACTTGTTGAGGTCTACCCCTAAATTTTCAAGAACTTTAGCGGCAACACCTTCACCCTCTCTTATGAGGCCCAAAAGAAGATGTTCTGTTCCGATATAATTATGCCCAAGTTGCCTTGCTTCATCCCATGACAGTTCAAGAACTTTTTTTGCTCTTGGTGTAAAAGGAATTTCAACAGCAACAAAGCCTGAGCCTCTGCCTATTATCTTTTCAACCTGTGCTCTTGCATCTTTAATATTAACGCCCATTGATTTGAGTGTTTTTGCGGCAACGCCTGAGCCTTCTCCAATCAGGCCCAGCAAAACCTGCTCCGTGCCTACGAAATTATGCCCGAGGCGTCTTGCTTCTTCCTGAGCAAGCATTATTACCCTTATTGCTTTTTCGGTAAATCTTTCAAACATTATAAACTTCCTTAAAAACGGATTACTAATTCATAACCTTAGTTTATCACCAAAATAAATTTTCTCAAATTATCTTATACGGTGTCTAAATTACTCAATCATATCAATACGTTTTTTGTGTCTGCCGCCTTCAAATCCGGTTTTAAGCCAGATGTCAACGATATCAAGAGCCAGATAATCCCCTATAACACGTTCTCCGAGGCAAAGCACGTTTGAATTGTTATGCGCTCTTGACACTCTTGCTGAATATGTATTTTCAATTGAAACAGCTCTTATGCCTTTTGTTTTGTTTGCAGTGATGCTCATGCCAAGGCCTGTTCCGCAAACAAGAATTCCTCTGTCGAATTGACCTTCTGCTACTGCTTTTGACACTTCTTTTGCAACTTCAGGATAATCGCTTGCTTCTTTTTGAAAGATACCAAAATCTTTATGTTCAATGTTATGAACTTCTAAATACTCTTTAATTTTTTCTTTCAAATGAAATCCGCCGTGATCACATCCGATTGCAACTTTTAAATTTTCCATTAAACTCTCCTATATTTGTTATCTTTTGATTATACAAATTTTTTTAGGGAGTGTAAACTGTATTAATTAATATTAATATTAAAAAAAGCCCGAAAAATTCGGGCTTAGATTTTTGTATATCTTATTTTTTATGCTGCAATCCATAATGAACCGTCAAGATATGGATTTTGGCTGTCGGGGTTATCTTGAATTCTTTCCGCTTTTTGTCCTAGCTCCTGCATAAGCTTGATATAAGACATTTGTTCGCTGTCGCTGTCTGCATTATTAAAGCTTGTTGTTAAGTTTAAGAATTCCACTTTACAATCTGCAAGGTGAGAATTTTCTTCTGCCTGCTCGCCCAGTTTTGTCTGCGTATTGTTTAATTCATCTTCGGTTTTTACTCTTGCCTGTGTAAATTGTGTATCAGCATTGCTGTCTGCATCTTCTGTTGATGTAACCCTTGTTCTTAAGCTTGAAAGGAGAGACATTGCATCTGAGCTCATTTGCTGCAGAGCTGATGTATCGTAAACATATCCTTGGTTAATATTGTTAACCATATCACCGCTAAGTGTTAAGAATGATTTAACTTCAAAATCATCAACTTCATTTGCACTGTAGTAGCTGCTCAAGGCGTTGAAGTTTCCTATGAAATCATTTGTTGCTTCTGAATAATCATCCATATCTTTTTTGGTTGTGAAGCTGGCAAGGTTTCCTACAACTTTACCTGCGCCTGTTGATTTCATAATCTCTTGAGTTCTTGCTGTTTCAACTATTGAATCAAGTTCAATAACCGATGCATTTGCAATTGTATGGTAATCAATATCTATGCCGAGGTCTTGATATGTCATTATTGCTTCTGAATATTCAAAATATTCAGGGCTTTTGAATTCTTCATGGTATACAGGTGCCGGTGTTTCCTGTGTTTCACCTTTTACTTCAGTTAATGGCGGAACTGTTTCCTGCGTAGTTTGTGTAACAGGCGGTACTTGTTCCTGTTCTGCTACCGGCGGCTGTACCGGTTCTGTGGCAGGCTGTTGCACGGGGGGTACAGGATTTTCTTCTGCAGGAGTTTCTGCCTTTGGTGCTTCTTCTTGTTCTGTGGCAGCTTCCTGTTCTTTAGCAGCTTCTTCTTGTTCCAGAGCTGTTTCCTGTTCTTTTTTTGCAGCCTCTTCGCCGCCTGCTTCTTCAATTTTTTCAGCTAATACTTCTGATTGTTCTTCGCCGGCTGCAGCTTGTTCGCCTGCCTCTTCGGCAGCTGCATCAGCTTCTTCTTTAGCTGCATCGGCTTCGGATTTGCCTTCTTCTGCTTCTGCAATGTTATCGTTGTTTTCGGCTTCTTTGGCTTCTAAATCAGCCTGTTCTTCTTCATATTCACCGATTTTTTCTTCATTTGCTTCTTCTTCGGCTTTTTTGCTTTCTATTTCATTTTCTGTCTGTTGAATCTGACTTTCTATATTAGCTTTCTGTGCTTCAAGAGCAGCCTGTTGTTCGCCGCCTGTAAATATACCCGTAATAAAGTCAAATGCATTGCTTGCTACATCTGTGATTGCATCTACAACTTCGCTTAATGCACCCATTAATCCGGATTTTTCACCTTCAAGGGCGGCTTGTTCGCTTTGAAGCTCGGAATTTGTATCTTCTAACTGAGAAATATCGCTTTTTAATGTTGATACATTTGCGCGGATACCTTCGTTTTCTTGAGTTAGAGTGCTTACCGTTTCACTGTATTCATCTGATTCTGCCTGCGCTTCGGATGAAGTCTGTTCGGCCGCTTCCTGTGCAGCTTTATTGGTTTCTACACCTGCATCTACCTGTGTTTTTTGCTCTACTAAAGCTTGAACATCCGTAGAATCTCCAATTTCCGCTGCTGCTGTTACACCACTGTCAACGCTTGTTTTTGTGCTGTTTTCTTGAGCGGCTGCATCAGTATTTGCTGCTGATTTAGTACCTGCGGTTGAAACAAATGCATCTACATTTGCTCCGCTGTTTTCTCCGCTTTCAGTGCCTTTTGCACCGCCGGTTTCAACATCAAATGCTGTTTCCAGCTTTTCTCCATTTTCTTTGGCAGCAGGAGCGGTGCTATCGGTGCCTTTTGTTTCATTTGCGCCGATGCTTTGAGGATATTTGATGTATTCTTTTGTAATATCCAAAGTCATTTTGCTTTTAGCTCCTGTGATTTTACCTTTCATATATATAAAGTATATAAATTTTATTGAATTTCAATAATGAGAATTTTTGTTACAATTGTTTACATAACTCCTAAAGGCTGAGTTGATACTAAAAAGCAGGGTATTGTTTTGTACCCTGCTTTTGTTTTGTAAGCAACATTTTGTTATTTCATGGCTGTGTGTATTAATTGTTCCATCATTTCCATGTATTTTTCTTGAACAGAATCGCCGAGCCGGTATGGAATACCGCTTTTCTCACGAAGCATAGAAATTAATTCTTTGGGTTCGCCGCCTGCTACAAAATACAATAAATCAAGTGCTTCTTTTTCATTTATTTGCGGAGGCTCAGAGTTTAATAAATCATATATTTTTCTTAAACTATCCTGATTGCCTTTCTTTATGTCGTTATCATATGCGATTGCTTTAGTATGGTCGTTATCAAAATCTGCTTCAATATTCTTTGTTAATGCGCCAATCATGCCCTTTAAAGCTTCTGTTTCATTTCCCCAGGACAGCCTGTCTTGAATATCCCGCATTAAAGAAAGTCCGTTTTTGGAGTATGTCTTATAGGCATCAAGGAATGCGGCCACATCTTTTTTACCTGACCTGTCAATTACTGTCTGCAATTTGCCAAAGTATGTTTCCGGGCTTTCATAGCTGCTGTCAATTATATCTGCAAAGCTGATTTTTTCTTCTTTTGATTTTCCTTTGTTGATGCCCTTTAGCACGGTGCTTAAATCTGAACAGTTTATATTTTCATCTTCAAGCATTTTTATTAATATATCGCCTCTTTCGCTTGGCTCAAGGTTTGTATCACTCAGTGCAGCTATATAGGCATTAGCTCTTGCCGTTTGTTTAGATGTACCGTCTGATGTTGTTTCGGAGATTATTGTTTTTGTTTTATCATCCGTGTAGTTATAGGTTCTTTCTGATAGTTTTGTACCGTCCTTATCAATATTGGTTACAGTTTGGATTGTGATTTTTTCATCGCTTTCTACAATTGCTTTTTTCTCGGGGTCATATACAGGGCCTGCCGTGCCGGTTGAATATGTATAGTTTATTGTTCTGTCATCCGCTGTTTTTTCGGATTTTATTCTTCTTTCATTGCCGTTAAGCTCATAAGCTTTAATTATGCCGGTGTCGGGGTTTTCCTCTTTAAGGACAACCTTTGCTTCCACTAATACACCGTTCATTTCAACTTCGGTTTTTTGTATTGTTTTAATTACATTTCCGTCTTTTTTCAAAGTGTAATCACCGAATGTAATTTCTTCACCGTTGCTCAGGGCTGCCAATTGCTCTTCGGTAAGGGGTGTAGCTTCAAGCGAGCCTGCAGTTTGCGATAAGTCTATTTCAGGCTGAGCCGTTTCTTCGGGTTCTTTTTCATCATTTTCTGCTGCGGGTGTTTCGGGAGTTTCTTCAAGTAAATCCGCATTGCCTTCAATTTCGCCTACCTGATTACCGCTTTCATCATAATGAATAGTACAAGTGTCTGCTATTTCTCCGGTTTCAGGGTCAAGTTTGTTTATTGTTTTTGTTTTCGGAGTTGTTCCGTCGGCTTGAAATTCTGTTATAGTGGTTTTATCCGGCTTGCTTGATTCTGCATCATAACTTGTAGTTGTTTGCTTGTTGAGAATGCCGTCTTCAGTATATTCATATTCATTGCTATTTTGTATTTTGCCGTTGGCAAAATAGGTTTTATCATCTGTTATATTGCCATTTTCGTCATAATGTATTACTGTGTGTGTGCCATCTGTATTTTCAATAGTTTTTTCTGACGGGGATTTTTTGCCGGCTTCACCACCTTTATTATTATCTTCGGGCTGTGCTGCTTCCGGGTCTAATTCCGCTATTATTGATTCGTCACCTTCAATGCCGGTTTGATTTCCTTCTTCATCGTAGCTTACGGTGCATGTTGCGGTTATTTCGCCGTTTTCATCATATTTGTTATATATTTCCGTTTTTGTACTTGCTCCGCCTTCAAACGGTTCCTGTATTATTTCGCCGCTTTTTACTTTGCCTTCTTTATCTGAATATATAAATTTTGTTATTTTTACAGGTGTGCCGTTTTCATATTCAACGCTCTTTAATATTTCGCCATTTTCGCCTTTCTCGCTTATTGTTTTTGCTACTTCTTCGCCTTCGCTGTTGAAATGAATTATTGCTTCCGAATTGTTAACAGGGTCGGTTGTAGTTTCCGTGTATGACATGTCATCATTATATTCATATTCCCTTGTGTTTATTACCGTTCCTTCCGCATCAGTTGCTTTGCCTGATTTTGGAAGTCCGTTTTCATAAACTATTTCTTTTTTGCTGCCATCGGTATCAGTTTCTATTTTGCTGCTTGCAATTCCGGCTTTAGTGTAACTTATATTTACTTCTTTACCTTCTTTTTCGCCGCTTGTATGTTTAGTTGTTTCGGAATATCCGCCGTTTTCATCATAGGCTATGGTGCCTTTTGCAAATTCAGCACCTTCTGAATCAAAGTATGTTATTTCGCCGCTTTTTGTACCATCTTCTGCGTAGGTATAATTTGCTGAAGATGTTGTACCATTACTTAAAGAGGTATTTTTACTTACTTCTTTGCCGTCTGCATCATAATTTATTACTTCAACATCTCCGCTGTCTGTCCAGCTTCTTGTTTCAATGGTTCCGCCGTTTCCGTCATCTTTGATGGTGCTTTCCCATATTACATCTTCGCCGTTGAATTGTCTTTTACCTATTACATTGCCTTCATCATCAGTATAAGATGCAATTTCGATGCCGTCGCCAAGGTCTTCCCTTTCTTCCGCTTCTTTTGCATCCTCAGGAAGTTTTTCGGGCAGGTTTGTATTTTCAGGGTCGGCTCCGCCTGCATTTTCTGAGCCTTCAACTTCGCCTGACGGATTATCTTCTTCATTTTCGGGAGTTTTTGCTTTTGGAATATTAATAGTTTCATCGTCGTATAATACTGCATTGCGCCTTCCTGTACCGCCGATAGCTTTTCTTGCGCCTTCACCGTTTTCATCCCCATATATTTGAGGGTTTGCATTCATTATTTCGGTTTCTTTTTCATACCATGCATCAGAATACGGTTCTAAATCAGGGAAAGTATTTTTCATTATGCGTTCAAGGCAATCATTTGCATATTGATTACCCTCTTCCGGTGCGCTGCCCCATTTTTGAACTTTTATTTCTATAATTTCGGTATCTTGATTTTCATCTGTTTGATTATTAACTTCACCTGCATCTTTTACGCCTTCGGTGTCATCTTCACTATCTTTTGGGTCTTCAATGCCTATGACGTCTTTGGCTCCTTTGATTGCGCTGCTTATAAGATTGCTTATTTGCTGCATCTGTTCTGTGTCATCTTCTTTTATGCCTGCGGTATTTTTCAAGAAAGTGCGCATCTCTTCGGCATTAATTTCATCATTTTCATCAACATCAAGAGCTGTAATAATATATTCTGCTTCGGTTTTATCTATACCATCCACAAAACTAAAGTTTTCAATACCGCTTGCTTCCTTTAGTTTCTTTTCGGTTTTTGCTGTAATCTTGTCAATCCGGTCATCTTCCAAGCTTGCTTTAAAATCATCGGGCAATTTTGTAAAATCAAGACCGCTGATGTTGATTCTGTTTTCGCTCATTTTCTTGCTCCTTATATTAAAATTATTATTGATTTTGTTTTTCAAGCAGTTCACTTACCAGCTCTTCTGCCTGCTTTTGTATATCATCTTCGTTTTGGCTGCCTTGATTTTGGCTGTTATCATCTTTTGCTTTTGATGAATCTACTTCGCCGGTTTTATCTTCGCCTTCAAAATTGAAATCCGATGTATTAAAATCTCCGGTATCATCAACCATATCCGACATATCTACAAAATCATCCTCATTGCTTTTTGGAAGAGCTTCTATTCCCTGTGTTTTATCAGGTTGATTTTGAGTTTTTTGTTCATCAACCTTTGAGGGAGAATTTACTTCTTCTGCCTGTCCCGGACCATGTTTAAAACGTAGATTGTCAAATGGATTTATACCGTTCATGTATAGTTTTCCCTTATTTTTTCCACAGTTAATATATCGGTTTTGAAGAATATATTCTTAAACGTTT
>CAQTPN010000027.1 GCA_948888345.1 uncultured bacterium
TAGCCACTCATTTTCATCAAGCTGAAACATAAAATCTTCAGGAAATCTTTCAATATTTCTCTTAACAGCTTCGTTTAACCTTTTTGTTTCAACCTCATAAAGTCTTGCTAAATCACTATCCAGCATTACTTTATGTCCGCGTATTTCATAAATAAGCTTCTGAATTTGCACAATATTATTCAAACTAAATATCCTCTTGTTTTGATGACGCAAATTGCAGCATCAAAACAACAATTAAAAATTCCAAACTAAATATTTAAAAAAGGTGAGGCCGCATTAGACGGCCTCAAAACCTGTAATTTTATCCTAAAGCTTCAATTATAGCCTTAGCGGCTCTTTTGCCTGCACCCATTGCATTAATTGCAGTAGATTCACCAAGAGGTGCCACATCCCCCCCTGCATATACGTTTGTTACAGAGGTTTCGCCTTTTTCGTTAATAACAATATAACCTTTTCTGTCGCAATTAATATCAATGTTATCAGCTGCACATGATTTTTGAATTATAGGATTTGGGCCGGTTCCAAGTGCTACAATTACTGTATCCACATCCATTGTTTCGTAGGTGCCCGTGCCTACAGGGCGGCGTCTGCCTGATTCATCCGGTTCGCCAAGTTCCATAACTTCAAATACCATACCGTCAACATATCCGTCCTTTTCTTTGATTTCATAAGGTGCGCGAAGAAGTTTAAAAATAACCCCTTCTTCTTTAGCATGGCGGATTTCCTCTTTTCTTGCAGGCAGTTCTTCTTCAGTTCTTCTGTAAACTATATAAACTTCTTCATATCCTACACGCACGGCTGTTCTTGCTGCATCCATCGCAACATTTCCGCCGCCAATAATAGCTGCTTTTTTGCCTACTTTTAAAGGTGTCGGCGTTGTATCTGAATTTGCCTGCATAAGATTTACACGGGTTAAAAATTCATTTGCACTGTATACGCTGTTAAGGTTTTCTCCTTTAACTCCCATCATTTTTGGAAGTCCTGCACCGGAGCAGATGAAAATTGCATCGTATCCTTCTTCTTCAAGTTGTTTTAAAGTGATAGATTTTCCTACAACAACGTTCTTTTCAAATTTTACGCCGATTTCTTTTAAGCTTTCAATTTCTCTGTCTAAAACGGTTCTTGGCAATCTGAAAGGAGGAATTCCGTATCTTAAAACACCGCCCAATTTATGAAGTGCTTCAAATACGGTAACATCAAATCCTGCATTTCTAAGGTCAGCAGCAGCACTCATTCCGGCACAACCTGAGCCTACAATTGCCACCTTTTTGCCGTTTGGTTTAATTTCACATTTTAAAGGAGCGGAATTATCTCCGACAAATCTTTCCAGTGAACCGATTGCAACAGATTTTCCTTTAATGCCGAGCACACATTTTCCTTCACACTGTCTTTCCTGCGGACAAATTCTTCCGCAAACGGATGGAAGCATGTTTGATTGTCTTATAATTTCACCAGCTTTTTGGAAATTTTCATTCTTAATTTCCTGTATAAAATCAGGTATATTAACATTTACAGGGCATCCTTTTTTGCACATAGGATTTTTACAATTTAAACAGCGGCTTGCTTCAGCCAGTGCCTGTTCTTTTGTAAAATTCTCTTCAACCGCATCAAAATTGCTGCGTCTTTGTATTGCATCCTGTTCAACGGGTCTTTGGCGTTCTTGTTGTGCCATATTTAACTCTCCTCTTTATTATTTTTTATTTGTTATTTTACCGTTTATAAATATATAGTATAATAAAAAAAACTCTATGAAAACAAGGTGTAATTTTGAATAAAATAAGAATGATAGTGTCTGATATAGACGGCACAATATTAAATGAAAAATGTGAATATTCGCCCCGCGTTAAAGATGCACTGGATAGAGCAAAAGATGCCGGTGTAAAAATTGTTCTTGCAACGGGAAGGATGTTTATGGGGGCGGACCCTGTAAGAGAAAGCCTCAATCTTGATACCCCCGTTATCTGCTATCAGGGCGCAATGGTGCGGCAGGGTGATAATATCCTTTATCAAAACGCCGTTGATAATATTCTTGCGCGCGAAATAATTGAAATTTCAAGGCAAAGGCGATTTCATTTAAACCTCTATAATAATGATACCTTAATTGTGGAGGATGATAATAAACAGTATATGAAAGACTATACACAGGGGCGTTTTACGACCTATAAAGTGACTGAAAGTTTTGATAATATTGAACTTCAAAATGTTTCAAAACTTTTATGTATAACATATAACGAAGATGAGATTATAACCCTTCAAAGGGAACTTTCAAAGCAATTTGAAGGCAGACTTGCGATAGTAAGAAGCCATAAATATTACCTTGAATTCACGGATATCAAAGCAACTAAAGGCAACGCCATGAACTTTCTAAAAAATCTCTGGAATATTAAAACAGAAGAAGTTTTTGCCTCAGGCGACCAGGATAATGATTATGATTTATTAAAAAATGCAGGTGTAAAAATTGCAATGGGAAATGCTTCTGAAAAATTAAAAACCATTGCAGATTATATCTGTCCGACAATTCATGAAGATGGCCTTGCAGATGCTATAGAAAGATATGTTTTATGAGAATAGGCCAAGGGTATGATCTTCACAGGCTTGTTGAAGGACGGGATTTAATATTGGGCGGGGTGAAAATCCCCTATACTATGGGGCTTTTAGGACATTCCGATGCGGATGTTTTGGCCCATGCAATAATTGATGCGATTTTTGGAGCTGTTGCAGATGGCGATATCGGGCGGCATTTCCCCGATACTGACCCGCAGTTTAAAGATGCGGACAGCATTCAATTGCTTGTTAAAGCGGGAGCAATTCTTGAAAACAAAGGGTATAAAATTTTAAATATAGATTCTACAATAATTGCTCAAGCCCCGAAGCTTGCACCCCATGTGGATTTAATGCGGCAAAACATAGCAAAAGCCTTAAATATCAGTATAAATGATGTTTCAATAAAGGCGAAAACCAATGAAGGTGTGGATGCAACGGGTAAAAAAGAAGCAATTCAAGCAATGGCGATAATTCTGGTTGATAAAAAATAATTCTGTCTTTATTTGCAGTATAGCATTGCCTTAATTGCACTGCATAAAACATTTAAATCCCTGTCGGACAGGTAATTTATATTAAAATGAATATAATTTAAAGCACTTTCCTTTGACAAGTCTTCTTGCTCTTCCGCGTTAAAAAAATCTAAAATTTTTACATTTAATGCTTTTGCAATGGCCGCCAGATTTTCTTCTTTCGGGAAATTTATACCCGTTTCTATACGTGCTACGCTTACAGGCTCAATCCCGCTTTGCTCTGCAAGCTGTGCCTGTGTTAAATGCCTTGATTTCCTTATTCTCTTTAGGTTTGCGCCGATAATTTTTCTTAAAGCGGTCATCTTTTGTTCCCTTTTATCTTAAGAATAAGTTTATCCGGCATGTAAATAAATTACCCGATAGGATAATTTATGTTGCAAAATTACAAAAAATATGTAAAAATATGTATAAAATTATCATAAAATGATATAAATATATTTAATACTTATCGTAAATTTTAGAAATTGTTCATCTGAAAGGGAAAAAATGTTCATCGTAAATTTTAAAGAATTCTGCCATGCTGAATTCAACATCTTCCATTATGCCGCTGCACGGCTTAACAAATCCTATCATCTCAAACGGCGCAGCCGTCATCCTGAACTTGTTTCAGGATCTAATCAACAGTGGGATAATAATATCCTGTCATTGCGAGCGACTAACGGGAGCGTGGCAATCCAGAAAAAGCCTGCCTTCTCTCTTGTAGAAATGCTTATGGCCCTCCTTGTAGCCTCCCTGCTTCTTGCTGCCCTTGCCCCCGTAATGACAAAGAAAATGAATGAAAATGTGCATATCACATCAGATACTACACTTCGGGACGGGGAATATGAAATAAAAGAAATCGCATTCGGGGATAGCAAATACTGCCACGATATTACTTATGATTCTGCAGGTAATCCGTTGTATTGTGAAGGTGAATATGTCGTGCCTGCTGGTGTTTCAAATATAACTGTTACTGCAATTGGTGCAGGCGGCGGCGGGGGAACTGCTCCTACAGCAGGTTATACGGAATATACCACCACGGGTGATGCAAGTTTTACCGTGCCTTCTATGGTAAATAAAATTGAAGCTACTCTAATTTCAGGCGGCGGCGCAGGCGGCGCAGGCGGGCAGGTTAAAAAGACTCAAACTTTTGTCACAAGCGGAAACGGCGGTATAACAAATAAAACAGATAATGATACTATAACTGTAAGCAGCACCGGCACAGGCACATGGAGTATTCCTGCCGCTCTTAAAAATCAAAATTTACTGGCATCTGCCTGCGGCGGAGGTGGCGGCGGCGGGGTTGCATCTGTTGCGGATAAGGCTTATGGCGGAGGTTCGGGCGGATATATTGCAAATAGCGTATTAAATTTTTCTGAAGCTTCATCCTTTACATATTATGTTGGTGGAGGAGGCGGTGGCGGCGTTACTTATGCCGGAGCCCTCACCGGTTCTGTTGGTTTACCTTATGGCGGAGGCAGCGGTGCGAGGAATTCTGTTAGTAATGTGACCTGTGGCGGAATTGGCGGAAAAGGAGCTTCATGTGACTCTGTTCCCGGTGATGGCGGTCCTTCAGTACTATCAAGTGCAGGAAGAGGCGGCACAGGAACATTTAACAATATCAGATATATGCCGGGTGCCGGTGGTTGCACCTGCTATAATTCAATACTTTATACTAATGGAGGTAATGGCGGTACCATAGGTGGAGGCGGCGGGGCTACTTTCCACTGGTGCAGCTGTGGTATTGGCGGAGCAGGCGGTGGAGGCGGAGCTTCGCAAATATTAATCGGTTCCGGAAATTATCTTAATGCACCGGGCGGCGGCGGAGCTGCTACATATAATGATGCGTATGATGGTGATACAAATTGTCCTCTTAATTCAGCATCCGGCGGAGGCGGTGGCGGCGGTACAGGCGGCGGTAACGGCGGCGGAATAGGTTCAGGTAACGGTAAAAAAGGTACCGGCGGCGCGGATGGTGCAGGTAAAACAGGCGGTGTGATTTCAGGCAGCATATTCGGTGCAAATTATTGTAACGGCGGAAACGGCTCCTCTCCAAGAGGAGATAATGGTAAATCAGGTGCTATTCGTCTAACTTATCTTGATTATGGCCCCGGAGGCTCCGGCGGCGGCACAGGAACTATGGTTCCGGTACAGCCTGTAAATGTTACCCCGAATGAACAGCTTGGTATAAAAATTGGTACAGGCGGCACAGGACTCAAAGCAGGCAAAATCAGTTCAACCGGTGTTATATCTGAACCTGTTGCCGCAGGAGGTGCGAGTCAGACTGCAGGCGGCTGGGGCAAACCGTCAATATTATCCCGCGGCAGTACGGCTATTTTAAATTCGAATACTTTAACTGGTTCTTATGGTACACCATCCGGCTGTTCTAACGGGGTTGTAAGTCCGGGTTCACCTTTTTGTGCAAGGCCCGGAAATATACATACAGGAGGCACGGGAACTGCTCCGCAGCTGATTGTCGGAGGTTTTGCAGGAGGTTTTGGTAAAAGTGCAGGAAACGGCACAACCGTAGGTAATGTAGTTTACGCAAACGGCACAATAGGCGGAGATGGCGGACAATCTGAAATTTTTGGCTCCATTTCAACTTGCACCCCGGGAAAAGGCGGAACCGCATCAAATCGTCAGGGGAAAAACGCCACAGGCTACGGCGGCTGCGGGGGCGGCGGAGGATACGGTCTTTCTGACGGCGGAAACGGTGCCGGCGGATATGCAAGAATAAGCTGGAATATGTTCTGGGATTCTGCCGCAAAAGCATATAAATACGCAGAAATTGGTGCAGGCGGAGGCGGCGCAAGCGGTAATGCGGTAACTGAAACCGTTCGTGTAGCTGATGCGCAGATAATCAAAATCAGAATAGGTGCAGGCGGTATAGGTGCAAAGGTTGTAAACAATATTGTAATTCCTGCAACGGATGGAGAAACAACAATTTTTGGCGATAAAAACTTTATTGAAATCAAAGCAGGCGGCGGCGGAGGCGGAAAAAGCTTTAGCGTAACACAGGATGCATCTGTTAACGGTAAAGGCGGAGAACCTTCTTCAATATGTGATGTCGGCGCAAATAAATATATCAATAACGTAAACAGGTGTAAAAAAGGAGCAAAAGGTTATGGTGCAGATGATAATGAGAATAAAACAATGGGAGGGCAGGGCGCGTCGTTCTCTTTGACTGTTAACAATAAAACATACAGCGGTCTTGCAGGCTTGGGCGGTATTCAATCCACAGAATTAGATAACAGCAAAGGAAAAACTCCTGAAAACGGCAATATAGCTTCAGGCGGCGGCGGCGCGGCACTTCTTATCTATAATAAGATATCTGATTCAAGTCAGGCCGCTAATCCTTCAGGAGGAAACGGGGCTCCGGGCAGAATAATTCTTAAACTGTGGAAATAGATATTAAATTTCGATAAACAATTTTCTTTAGGGTGTTGATTTTGTAACCTTCAACACCCGTTTTTTTACATTAAATGATAATTTTATTGTTATTTTTTGACAATATAAAACTAGCACTAATCGCGTTAATCATAGTGCTAGTATCTAAATAAAGATGCAACCGGGGTTAAAATTTAGGAAGTGTACCACCACTTTCCTAAAGCCCGACTGCTTCTTATATTATATCGCAATTCTTATGCTTTTTCAATCCTTTGCCGGGGTTGAATTTTAACGATGTTAAGATATAATATTAATAAGGGGGAAGCCCCAAAGAAGGTGAGTTCCTTGAGGCTTCACTTAGTACCCTATAACCAGATTAATAATAATTTAATGACCGCTATAATTACTGTTATGGCGGTCTTTATTATTTTCATAGCCATAGTTTGTGCTCCTTTCCTACCGATTTCTTAGTAAAATACGTGTGTAGGAAGAAGGTTCGGTACTACCCTATTTTAATAATTTATAAGGTTCAATATTCAGCGCATTGGCGATTGTTTTTGTCATTGCGAGGAGCTAATGCGACGAAGCAATCCAGTAATTCAAGCTATGGATTGCTTCGCTTTGCTCGCAATGACAAAACCTGATTGTAATAAGAATTTACATAAATTTATATAACTCGTGTTATTCACCTGACTTATCTATAAATATTTTTGCTGTGATTATTACAACAATAAATTTTTTGCACTCTTTCTAAAAGATAGACTGCAAAAATAAATTTAATGCTAAGCTTTAATAATAAGATTTAGAAAGGTTAAAAAATAATGTGTAAGGAAAATACTCTTGAGCATCTGTCATCAGAACTTATACTGATACAATCAAAGCTTGAAGTGCAGTTAAATGCCCTTGAAGCTTTGATAAATATTGCAAAAAACCATGCGGAAAGTGAAGATAGTGATTTATTATATCTTCTTGAAGCACTTTCACAAAAAGCCGAAAATATAAGGAATACGGTATCTGAAATGGGCTGAATGCTTCTACCACAATGCTTTTGGCATGTGGCGGCGATAAAACCAGACGGGAGTGCTATCATAGGTATAATCCGGAAATTCGGGAATAAATTTTTCATCCGCCCCGATTGCAATAATCGGGATATTTGTTTCTTTTGATACTTCTTTTAATTTTTCATACCCTTTTATAATATCTTCTTTTGTGGTTTCATCAGCAAAATGGGTATTTGAAATAAATCCTGAAAACTTTTTCCATGGCTTTTTATTAAGCCCTGAAGAAAATTCTATATATTCTAAAATGCTTTCCTTGTCCCGTGTTTCAAACTTTGAAGTATTTACAACAAGATAAATCCTTAAATCGGTTTCATTTTCTATACCGTTTAAAATATCAAGTATATCAAGCCCTGAAGCCCCGTAACCCACATCAATAATAATATCGCCGTTTTTTGAAAGACAATTTATCTGTTCTGCCGTAACGTAGCTTCCTGCTTCACCGAGGCCGAAATAATCGGTTTGCGCAATGACATTTATCCCCTGCTCTTTTAATTCTCCTATAATCGGGCGAAGGCAATAAGCAGGCTCTACCGTATCTAAATCAACAAGGGTGATGTCTTTGCCGCGGTTTGCAAACTGCAATGCCCTATTTAGTGCACTTTCGCTTTTTCCGCTGGCATAAGCTCCCGTAAAAACCTCAACCGTTCTTGATGGAATTTTTTCTGTATTATTAATGTCCAAGTGCCTGTTCCTCATTTTCAAGCTGAAATTTCATTCTGGTTTCAAATTCCTTTATTTCTTCGGTTGCAGCAGGAAGAATTGATTTAAATATACCTATAAGCTCAGGGTCAAACTGTGTTCCTGACCTTTCTTCAATCAATTTAAGAGCTTCTTCGCTTTTTAAGCCCTGCCTGTATGCTCTGTTTGACACCATACTGTCATAAGCATCTGCTATTGAAATAATTCTTGAACCTAAAGGAATTTCTTCGCCTTTTCTACCGTATGGATAACCGTTTCCATCGTAATGTTCATGGTGATACTTAATTATTTCAATAACATCGTACAACTGCTTAATATCCTCTAAAATTTTAACTGAATGCTGAACGTGCTTTTTAATTTCTTCAAACTCTTCATCGGTAAGTCTTTGAGTTTTGTTTAAAATATCCTCGGCAACGCCTATCATTCCTATATCGTGCAGCAATCCGGCAAGCTCTATAATTCCTGCCTGTGTTTTATCAAGATTTAAAAATTCAACCATTTTTGCCGAATAAAAAGCAACCCTGCGGCTTCTGCCAAGTGTAAAGGAATCTTTTGCATCAAGTGCCTCAATGATAGCTTTAATTGTGCCTGAAAATAATTCTTTTAAATCTTTAATTAAAGTTTCATTATCTATTTTAAGCTGGTAATATTCAAGACTTGCTTCAACAATATGTGCAAGTTCATCCGGCGAATAAGGTTTTTTAATGTAGCGGTATATTCTTGCATAGTTAATGGCATCAATTAAGATTTTAACATCTGAATATGCTGTAACAAGAAGCCTTATAGCGTTTGGATGAGTTTCGGAAGACAATTTTAAAAATTCAACTCCATCCATCCCGGGCATTTTGTGGTCTGAAATTATACATTGAAAATCATTATCTTTTAAGATTTCAAGTGCTTCTTTCGGGCTTTCAGCCTTCATTATTTCATATTTACCGCGCAGCGTTCTGTATAAAAGCTGGAGGTTATCCGGTTCATCATCAACTATTAATATTCTATATTTTGCCATTTTCTGCTTTCTTAAAGATTTAAGCTTCTTTCTTAGGGTGATTTATCGGAAGGACAATCGTAAATGTTGCACCCTGCCCGATTTCACTATCGACGTTAATTGTGCCGTAGTGGTTTTGTATAACTCTGTAGCTGATTGACATTCCAAGCCCTGTTCCCTGTCCTACAGGTTTTGTTGTGAAAAACGGGTCAAACACTTTTGATAAGTGTTCTTTTTTGATGCCCTTTCCTGTATCTTTAAATTTAATTTCAACAGAGTCATCAAGTTTTTTAACATCAATGTAAACATCGCCGTTACCCTCTATTGCAGCCGCAGCATTATCAAGAATATTCATAAACACCTGATTTAGCTGGCCGCCAAAAGCTTCAATTTTGGGCAGATTTTCTTCATAATTTTTATGAACGGTAATTCTGTTTTTATATTTATTGTTTAAAATATTTAGTGTTGTATCAATTTCTTTCGGGATATCAAACTGGGTCATAACCATTTCTTCCATCCTT
>CAQTPN010000028.1 GCA_948888345.1 uncultured bacterium
CCCCAATATTACAAAAGAGCTACTAAAACTTCAATTTGAACAATATAAGAACAATGCTTTAAATATTAAAAAGAGCAAGTCAAAGGATGGGGGCTGGCTTATTAATGATATTTTAACTTGTATTCCAAATACAAAAACTTTCTGGCATGATTTAATTGAAAATATTGAAGGGCTTGAGGATAGAACATACGGCTACACGGATTTTAAAGTTCTTGCAGAGTTAACCGAAAAACGCTTATTTCTAAATAAAATTATACCCTGGGCAAAAAAGCCAAAGTATATAATAAGAAATGCTACATATTTTCGCCCCATAAAAACCAAAATACCTCAAATTTGTCTTTTGCAAGATTTTTATAATGAAGAAAAGTTTTTAAAAGAACAATTGCCTGTTTTAAAGTCTTGCAAAAAGACGGTGATAAATTCAAACTATATTTTTAATAAAGTAAGGCACCTTTTGCCTGATGATATTGATGTAACAGTTATTCCGATGGGTGTGGATTCTGAGTTTTTTAATCCTGATATGGTTAATAAAAATGATATGTTTGAAGGGGTTAAAGATATTAAAGAAAATTCAATTCTTTTTATCGGTTCTAATCAGGATTGGCCTAAAGGCTTTAATCTTTTGATGGATGTTGTAGAGAAAACAAATTATAATTTTGTTTTTGTTATGAAATATGATTTTAAACTTGAGCATCCGAGGGTTACTGTGTTTAACAGGCTTAATCAAAAGAATTTAAGAGATGTTATGGCATCTTGCAAGATGGTTTTATGTACTTCCAAAATGGAAACGTTTCATTTGGCAGGGGTAGAGTCTATGCTTATGGATTTACCTTGCGTTGCTACAAATGTTGGTGTGTATACCGATTTTGATGATGGCAAATGGGGGGTAAAATGTACTCCTGAAAACATTGTAGAAAAAATTGATTATGTATTCAATAAAGACGGATTTACACCAAGACAATATATTCTTGACAGAAAATTAAATAAGAAAAGCACAATGACTATGTGGAAAGACTTAGTGAAAAGTATAGTTTCATGATACAATTTATAACATGGAAGAAAAATTAAAAGTTTTACAAATCGGAAATACTGATTTAGTTGGCAATAAATTTAACGGACATAATCTTTCAATTTATCTTGAAAATTTCGGGGTAAAATCTAATCATATTGTATGCAGAAAACTTTCAAAAGCTGAGAATACATATGTTTTGCCGGTTAAAAAAGGAAAAAGCTATACTGAGGCTATTATAAAGGATAGACTCTTTCTTGATGCTGATATTGTTCATCTTCACCTAATTCATTGCACTGATTTTGACATTAATATGCTTCCAATGATTACAAGATTAAAACCAACCGTTATAACTCTTCATGATGCTTTCTTTTTTGGTGGGCATTGCATGCATTCTTTTGGATGTGATAAGTGGAAAACTTTTTGCTTCAATTGTCCAAAATTAGATATACCGTTCAGGCTTTCAAAAGATTTTAGTTCATATAATTTTTTAACCAAAAAAACGGCTGTTCAAAATTCTAAAATTTCAGCAATTACTGCATCAGATTATATGGAAAATCTTGTAAAACAATCTCCAATCTGGAAGGATAAAAAGATATACAAGCTTCCTTTCGGGGTTAATCAGGAAATTTTTAAGCCTGAAAATAAAACTGAGGTAAAAAAGAAACTTGGAATTGATGAAAATTCGACAGTTTTAATGTTTCGTGCAAACAATAGTGCCTTTAAGGGTATTGATTTAATTAAATATGCACTTTCGAATTTAAAAACCAATAAGAATATAACCCTTTTAACTGTTGAAAATAAGGGGCTTATGAATGAATTTAAAAGCAGGTTTAAAATTAAAGAATACGGCTGGATTTACGATGATAATAAACTTGCCGAAATTTACCGGGCTGCGGATTTATTTTTAATGCCCTCAAAGCAGGAAGCATTTGGGATGATGGCAATTGAGGCAATGAGCTCCGGTGTTCCTGTTTTATCAATTAAGGGGACATCTCTTGAAGGGGTTACAAATTCGCCCTTATGCGGTCTTTCGGTTGAATCGGGGGAATTTACTTCTGCCTTGCAGGATTTAATTGATAATCCTTATAAAATAAAACAAATGGCTGAAAAATCTCTGCAGTTTGCTAAAACAAATTACAATAAGGATATTTATGTTCAAAAGATGATTGAAATTTATAAAGATATAATAAAAAATCATAATCAAACAGAGGAAGAAAAAATTACACTGGAGCAGCTTAAAAAATGCGCCCCAAAATATACAAATGCAGTTAAACAAATGAACAAATTTGATTTTGTTTATTCAAAAAAAGATATTGGAGATAAAACTGTAGTAACTGTTTTTGGAATTAAAATAAAGCTTAAACGTGGCCATAAAATGAAAGACAAAAAATTTAATCCCCTTATTTCTATAATTATTCCCGTATACAATGGAGAAAATTTTGTCCTACAAGCCCTTCAAAGTGCATTAAATCAAACTTATAAAAATATTGAGATTATAGTTGTTAATGACGGCTCTACTGACAATACAGAAAAAATTATTAAAAAATTTCAAAACAGAATAAAGTATTTTAAAAAAGAAAACGGCGGAGTTTCAAGTGCTTTAAACCTTGCAATTAAAGAATCTGCAGGAGAATATATATCGTGGTTATCTCATGATGATTTATATATAAAGGATAAAATTAAGAAGCAGGTGGAAATACTTTCGCATTTAAAAAATAAGAATACAATTCTCTATTCTAATTATAAACTTATTGATGAAAATGGCAGAAAAATTAGCACAACATGTTTTCACAAGGAATTTTCTGTTGAAAGATTAAATCTTCCTTTATTTTCGTTATTAAACGGGCTAATACATGGCTGTTCGCTTTTAATTCCTAAAAAATGTTTTGTTGAGCAAGGAAATTTTGATGAAAGGTTAAAATGTACACAAGATTATGATTTGTGGTTTAGAATGTTCCCCAAATATGATATTAAATATATGCCTGAAGTTTTAATTAATTCAAGGGTGCATGAAAATCAAGATTCCAAAAGGCATTCCAACAATATAGAGGAGTGTAATAAGCTTTGGATTAGCATGTTTTCCGGCTTATCTGAAGACGAGATTATTAAAATGAATGATTCACTAGAAGAATTCTACAGGTCCAAGGTTCAGCTTATGCATAATGCGGGATATTTTGATGCTGAAGAATTTGTTAAAGAAAAATTAAATTTATTAGAAGCAAAATTACATTAAATTAAGTTTTTTGCTATAATGAATAGCGATAGCGGTTATCAGCTGTAAGTTGTAACTGTTTGGAATTATATTTAGTTTTAAGGAAGAAGTATTATGTCTGGCTTTGTGCACTTTTGTGCTTGCAATGTCACCACTTTCTGTAACAAGTTAACAGGAAGGTGGTGTTGAGATGATAAAAGATTTTACTCCAATGATTTCAATAGTAATACCTGTTTATAACGGCGGCGAATTTATAGAAGATGCCCTTCAAAGTGCATTAAATCAAACTTATAAAAATATTGAGATTATAGTTGTTGATGACGGTTCTACTGACAATACAGAAAAAATTATTAAAAAATTTCAAAACAGAATAAAGTATTTTAAAAAAGAAAACGGCGGAGTTTCGAGTGCTTTAAACCTTGCAATTAAAGAAGCTAGGGGAGAATATATATCTTGGTTATCTCATGATGATTTATACATAAAGGATAAACTTAAATTGCAGGTTGAAGAATTGGCTAAACTTGAGGATAAAAATACAATCATTTACAGTAATTTTAACTATGTTGATGAAAATTTAAAAATCCTTGCGGACGGAAAAAGCTATCAGGAATTTGATGAAAAACTAATGAATGTTTCTTTATATCCGCTTTTAAAGGGGTTTATAAACGGCTGCACCTTGCTTATTAAAAAGTCAATCTATGAAGAATTTGGATATTTTGATACTTCTTTAGCTGGCACTCAGGATTATAAATTATTTTTTGAAATGTTGAAAAAATACCCTGTTAAATATGTTGATAAAAAACTTATTTATTCAAGGGTGCATAAAAATCAATGTTCAAATACTTTTGGTATTGATTTTTATAATGAAAGAACAGAACTCTGGAATTATATAATTGATGATATAAATGAAGGCGATGTAAGAAAATTTAATCTCTCTAAAGAGGCCTTTTGGTTTGAATTTTATAAAGTTTTAAAATTAAATAATTTAAAAGAATCTTATGCAAAAGCTCTTTTAAAAATTGCTGATAATTCAAAACCATCAATACTTTTAACAACATCAATGAAAAAAGGCGGGCTTGGCCGATATATAAATGATTTAAGGAAAATTTTAAAAGATGATTACAATATTTTTGTGTTGTATTCAGATTCCTATGGTATCGAGATATCTTTAAACGGTCTGAATTTATTTGAGGCTGAACTTTTTGAACCTGTTAAATATAAAGACTATTATACAAATAATGATATATTAAATATTGTTGTAAAATTTGCTTTAATATTTGATATTCAATTTGTAATTGCAAACGGGTATATTAATTTTGGTTTTAATTTATTTGATAAACTGAATGCCGTAGGAATGCCCGTCGTATGGGTGGTGCATGATTTTAGTCTTTGCTGTTTGAGTCAGCATCTTTTATCAAATGAGCATAAATTCTGCAGCTTTAATAAGGATGAAAACATCTGCTTAAAATGCGGCGAGAATAATTTGTATGCAAAAATAACCGGTGCCTGTCTTGGAAAAAATATTATAGAAGCCAGAAAATACATAGAAAAAACTTTCTTGAATAAATTAGATAAGATAATATTTGTATCAAAAAGCTGCAAGGACACGGTAAAAGAATATTATAAAAATCTGGATGAAAATAAAACTGCGGTAATTTACCACGGCATAAACGATGAAAAATTTTTTGAAATTAACCGCAGGCCGCAGAGAGAAAAAATCAAAGTCGGCATTTTGGGTTCAATTGCCCCGCATAAAGGCGAAGCAGCAATTAGAAAAATTATTAATTCCCTTCCGTCTGAAAGGTTTGAATTCTATGCTTTCGGTTCAATCCCTGATGATATCAATGCAAGGCTGATTTTAAAGGATTATACATTTGAAGATAATATTTCTCTTTTACTATATCAAAATGAAATAGATATTGTACTGCTGCTGTCACCATCCCCTGAAACATTCAGCTATACTTTATCTGAAGCTTTTGTTGCACAAATTCCCGTTATAGCATCTGATATCGGGGCTTATAAAGAAAGGATAGAGGAAAATGGCTGCGGTTTTTTGATAGATAAGGATAATACGGCCGATGAAGCTGTAAAAATGCTGCTTAAAATTGCCGATAATCCGCTTATTTTGAAGGAAAAACAAGAAAATTTTAATAATTATAAAGAAAAAAACCATTCAAAAATGAAATCCGATTATTTAAATTTACTAAAAACAATTGAGCCGAAAGGTTTTTCTTCTATAAACTTTGGAATGAAGCAAATCTTTCTTGAAGAGCTGATTAAGAGGTTTGAGTATAAAAAAATTGTTAAATATAAGAAGTTTAAGTATGCCGGTAATGCCCTTTGGCGGTTTTTATACAGAACACTTTTACGGCCGATTTTAAAAATAATTTTCGGCAGAAAAAAGGTAAAGAATAAATATGATAAAAAATTTCTGTAAACTTTTCCTATTGACTTAGAGTTCACTTCAACATATATAATTAATTTCTGTAAATATTATGAGGTAAAGACAATGAAAAAAAATTTGCTGATTATTCTCCCCTTGGTTATATTATTTGCGGGCTTTGCCTGTGCTTTTGCGGTGAATAATCAATTATCAAAGAAAAACGTAAGCGCGGAAACAAAAGGAGGCATTATGGATACTGATAAGAAAATTTTAATTGCGTATTTTTCATGGGGCGGTAATACAAAATCTGTTGCTGAAAAAATTCAAAAATCAACCGGCGGGGATATGTTCAGGATAGAAACATTAATTCCGTATCCGAAAGATTACAATGAAACGGCATACGGTGTTGCAAAAGAGCAGCACGATAAGGGAATTAAACCCGAACTTAAAGAAAATTGCGATATTTCAAATTATGATATAATATTTGTCGGAACTCCGGCATGGTGGTATACCATGGCACCTGCTGTTATGACATTTTTATCCGAGAATAATTTTGAGGGTAAAACAATTGTTCCGTTTATTACCCATGGCGGAGGCGGAGAATACTCCATAGCTAAAGAAATGGGAGAACTTTCAAAGGCTTCAAAAGTTTTAAAATCATTTGCGGTTTATGAAGACGGCGGAGCCGATATACAGAATAAAGTTGATGGGTGGCTTAAGGAACTTAAATAGAATAAATGTCTGACAGAGTTGATAAAATAAAAGTCCGCGGGGCAAGGGTACACAATTTAAAGAATATTGATGTTGATGTTCCTTTGAATAAAATTGTCGGTATTGCAGGGGTTTCCGGTTCAGGAAAATCTTCTCTTGCCCTTGGGGTTTTATACGCAGAAGGCTCAAGACGTTATTTAGAAGCACTTTCAACCTATACAAGAAGGCGGATGACGCAGGCACAAAAGGCTTTAGTGGATGAAGTTTTGTATGTACCTGCATCCCTTGCTCTTCATCAACGCCCCGCAATTTCAGGCATCAGAAGCACATTCGGCACCGGTTCAGAACTTTTAAACAGTTTGAGGCTGATGTTTTCAAGGCTTTCAAATCATCGCTGTCCGAACGGCCATTATCTTGAACCCACTCTTCTTGTTGCTGCCGAAAAAGAACTTATCTGCCCCGAATGCGGCGTGCATTTTTTTGCACCGTCTGCTGAAGAATTGGCATTTAACAGTCAGGGGGCGTGCAAAACCTGTGACGGAACAGGGATTGTAAGAACCGTTAATATCGGTTCCCTTGTTCCTGATGAAAATTTAACCATTGATGAGGGTGCTGTTGCCCCGTGGGGCACTTTAATGTGGTCTTTGATGACGGATGTGTGCCGTGAAATGGGTGTTAGAACCGATATTCCCTTTAAAGATTTAACCGAAAAGGAAAAAGATATAGTTTACAGAGGCCCTGCCGAAAAGAAACATATTTTCTACAAGGCAAAAAATACAAATCAAGCAGGAGAACTGGATTTTACCTATTATAATGCAGTTTATACGGTGGAAAATGCCCTCTCAAAGGTTAAAGACGAAAAGAGCATGAAAAGGGTTGAAAAGTTTTTAAAACAGGATATCTGCCCTGATTGCGGCGGAAGCAGGCTTTCTGAAAGTGCAAGGGCACCTAAATTAAGAGAGATTTCTCTTGATGAAGCCTGTAAAATGACTCTTTTTGGTCTTGTTGAATGGGTAAAAGGCGTACCGGATACGCTTCCTTGTGAAATGCGCCCTATGGCGGAAAGCATTTGCGAATCTTTTTTAAATACTGCAAAAAGACTGATGGATTTGGGTCTCGGGTATTTAACGCTTGATAGAGCGGCTTCCACTCTATCTACGGGCGAAAGGCAGCGTATGCAGCTTGCCCGCGCCGTCCGCAACCGTACAACGGGGGTATTATATGTTCTTGACGAGCCTTCTATCGGGCTTCATCCTTCAAATATTGAAGGCCTTAAGGGTGTTATGGAAGATTTAATTTCTGACGGGAATTCTGTTATCCTTGTCGACCATGATATTGAAATTTTATCCGCTGCGGATTGGGTTATTGAAATGGGCCCGAAAGCGGGGGCGGATGGCGGATATATTATAGCGCAGGGCAGTATATCCGATATTAAAAATGATGATAATTCTGTAATCGGCGGATATCTTTCAGGGAAAACCAGTGTTGTTATTGAAAGTTCGGCTAATCAGGATGAAATATTTAAAAACGGAAAAATTCATATTTCAACCGGTGCAATTCATACAGTAAAACCGCTTGAAGTTGATATCCCAAAAGGGGTGCTAACCGTGGTAACAGGAGTATCCGGGTCCGGAAAAACAACAATGGTGCTTGAAAGCCTTGTTCCTGCGCTGGAGGCTGCCATATCAGGCAAAAAACCGCCTGAACATATTTCAAATATTGATGTCTGCGGAATTTCTCAGGTAAAATTGATTGATGCAACGCCAATCGGGGTGAATGTGCGCTCCACTGTTGCAACTTATGCCAATATCCACGATGAATTAAGAAAAGTATTTGCGAAAACTCCAAAAGCAAAAGAAGCGGGGTACAAAGCGGGAGATTTTTCCTATAATACCGGAAAATTAAGGTGTTTGCCCTGTGATGGGACGGGCGTTATTAATTTAGATGTGCAGTTTTTGCCGGATGTTGAAATACCTTGCCCTGAATGCGGCGGCTCAAGGTATTCAAAAGAGATAAATCATATAAAATATGAAACAAAATCGGGTGAAAGTTATACCCTGCCTCAAATTATGAGAATGAATGTAAATGAAGCCATAAGAGTTTGCAAGGATTTGAAAATAATTAAACAAAGGCTTGAAGTGCTGCAGGAATTAGGGCTCGGCTATTTAACTTTAGGTGAGGCTACAACGGGGCTTTCGGGCGGTGAGGCTCAGCGGTTGAAACTTGCATCCGAGATGAGGAGAGCGCAGGAGAATTCCATTTTTATATTTGATGAGCCTACAATCGGCCTTCATCCGAAAGATGTTCAAACGCTTCTTTATGTATTTCAAACTCTTATAAAAAACGGTGCTACCGTGGTTGTGATTGAGCATGATTTAGATGTTATAAGAAATGCCGATTATATTGTAGATATGGGCCCCGAGGGCGGAGATAAGGGCGGAGAGATAGTATTTTCTGGCCCTGCTTCCCTCCTTAAAAAATGCCCCGCCTCCAAAACCGCAAAGTATGTGTAGATTTAGCTTCTTTTGCACCTCATTATATGATTTTCCAGCTTCTGCAGTTTTTTATTTGTAACTTTAATGTAGAAGTTTAATATATACATAAGACCGTCTATGTCGGCCGGAGTTTCGTATTCAACACAATGATATACTTGATGTAAAATTCGTCCCAGGGTTGTGACGTATGATAATTCATATCTGACTTGCATTATTTTGTTTTCTATAATATTTAATTCTTCTTGATTCATTTTTCTTCCTTTGTTTTATTGTATTTATCTCACAATATATTACAAGATTATGTAATGCAATTGCTTTGATTTAAATTGTTACAGCTTTCAAGTATTAATTTATTTTTAAAATATTAATTTAAAAATAGTTAACAATTTTGAAAAACTTTAATTTTTTATCTTTGATATAATTCTGGTATGCAATTTGGTGTAGAAATATTTATAATCGAAATGATTGGAATTGTGGCGTTCACAATCTCCGGGGTAATTGTCGCGTTTAAGAAGAGGTTTGACCTTTTGGGGGTTGTAACTCTCGGAATGCTTACCGCAGTAGGCGGCGGTGCTTTAAGGGATATCCTTTTAGGAATTTTACCTCCTTCTATGTTTAAAAACGGCATATATGTCTTATGTGCCTTTATAACGGCTGTTGTTTCCTTCTACACCGGTATTTTTGCGATTAAAAAAATAAAACGCAAAAGGGTAAAATATTATAATTTAATAACCTTTTTTGATGCCGTGGGCCTTGGGGTTTTCACAGTGGTAGGCGCAAATACGGCTATAGTAAACGGTTTTGCAGATAATGCTTTTCTTACGATTTTTGTAGGGGTTATAACAGGTGTCGGCGAGATCGGAAGAGCGTCGTGTAGGGAAAGAGTGTA
>CAQTPN010000029.1 GCA_948888345.1 uncultured bacterium
CTCTTTTCCACTCCTTCCTCCATTATGATATAGATTTTATCCTAAAAAGGTGTATTGGGGCTTAAAACCTCCCGTATGCCTTTTTCCTTTTTTATCGGATTTTGAAGGATTTTGATTGAAAAAAGGGGTGAGATTTAATTCTATGGCGGGCGGTGTTTTTTGTCAATAAACTTTTTTGTAGGATAATATCAATTGTAGAAATGTCAATGGAATTTTTAAATCAGCAATGAATGATAAAATTGTAATAAGAGGTGCAAAAGAGCATAATTTAAAGGATATATCTCTTGAATTGCCCAAAGGTGAGTTAATTGTTTTTACCGGTGTATCAGGTTCCGGGAAAAGCTCTCTTGCTTTTGATACCATATTTGCGGAAGGCCAGAGAAGATATGTTGAGAGCCTTTCGACTTATGCAAGGCAATTTCTCGGGCAGATGGATAAACCTGATGTTGAAAGCATAGACGGACTTTCGCCTGCAATTTCAATTGACCAGAAATCTACAACTAATAATCCGCGCTCAACCGTCGGTACTATTACAGAAATTTACGATTATTTAAGGCTTTTATATGCGCGTACCGGAACGCCGTACTGTCCTCAATGCGGTACTCCAATTGCTCCGCAGACTGTGGATGAAATTGTATCAAAAATTCTGGAGCTTCCTAACGGGGCTAAAATTCAAATAATAGCACCAATTATACGCGGTAAAAAAGGCGAGTTTCAAAATGTTATATCGGAACTCAAGCAGGAAGGGTTTATCCGCCTTAAAGTTGACGGGGAGATTTATAATCTTGATGAGGATGAGATTAAACTTACCAAGACTCAGAAACACAATATAGATGTCGTTATAGACAGAATTATTATAAAAGACGGCATAAAAAGCAGGCTTTTTGACAGTGTGCAGACTGCCTTAAGCCGTGCAAACGGATTAGTGGCACTTGATGTGCTTAAGGCTGACAGGGTGGAACCTTATGAAAAACTATTCAGTGAAAAATTAAACTGCCCGAATTGCGACCTGAGTTTTGAAGAAATTACACCGAGAATTTTCAGCTTTAATGCTCCTTACGGTGCCTGTAAGGTATGTAATGGTTTGGGGGCGCATTATGAGGTATCTGACGTACTCGTTGTTCCGGATACTGAAAAATCTTTGAGAGGCGGGGCAATATATCCATGGGCAAAGACATCAAACCAGTATTATACCGATGTTTTATTATCAGTTTGCGAACATTACGGAATTGACCCCGATAAACCATTTAAATCACTGACACCGGCACAAAAAGGGATAATTTTGTACGGGAACGGGGATGAGACTATTAAGATGCGTTACTGCGATTTCGGTACAAAGCATATGAGAACTCATTATCAGCCGTATGTCGGGGTAATTCCCTATATGATGAAGAAATATGAGCAATCAGACAGTGATATTATCCGTGCCGAAATTCAAAAATATATGACGGAAATTCCCTGTAATGCCTGCAAGGGGGCAAGGCTTAATCCGTTTGTTTTATCGGTTAAAATTTTGGATAAGAATATCTATGATTTTTGCTGTATGAGTATTGATAAGGCTTATGAATTTGTTGAAGAATTATATTTAAGCCTTGATAACTACAAAATGGAGATAGCAAAGCAGATTTTGGATGAAATCAGAGCACGTTTGAAATTTTTGCTTGATGTGGGGTTAAATTATTTGACGCTTGCAAGGAGTGCCGGAACTTTATCCGGGGGCGAAGCGCAGAGGATAAGGCTTGCAACTCAGATTGGTTCCGGACTTTCAGGGGTTTTGTATGTTCTTGATGAGCCGTCTATCGGCCTGCATCAGCGGGATAACGATATGCTTATAAAAACTCTTTTGAAGCTTCGAAATCTTGGAAATACATTGATTGTAGTTGAGCATGATGAAGACACTATCCGCTCGGCTGATTATATTGTGGATATCGGGCCAAAAGCAGGTGTGCACGGGGGACAGCTGATTGCATCCGGAAGTGTTAAGGATATTGAAAAAGCAAAAGAATCAATCACCGGAAAATATTTAAGCGGTGAATTAAATATTCCCGTGCCAAAAAAGACACGTATCGGGAACGGAGAATTCTTAGAGGTTAAAAATGCACATTTAAATAACCTTAAAAATATTGATGTAAATATTCCTTTAGGAAAAATTGTTGCCGTGACAGGGATTTCAGGAAGCGGCAAATCAACTCTTGTGAACGATATTATTTATGAATTTGCACTTCATAAATTGCGCGGCAACCGCCCAAAACCAAAAGGGGTGGATGATATTAAGGGGTTTGAAAATGTTGACAAGATTGTTCTTGTTGACCAATCGCCCATTGGAAGAACTCCAAGGTCAAATCCTGCAACTTATACAGATGTATTTACACATATACGCGACCTTTTTGCACAGACAAATGAGGCCAAGGTGCGCGGATATAAACAGGGAAGATTTTCATTTAACGTAAAAGGCGGAAGATGCGAAAAGTGCAAAGGGGACGGCGTTTTAAAGATTGAGATGAATTTTTTATCCGATGTTTATGTAAAATGTGATGTATGCAAGGGCAAAAGATATAATCAAGAGACGCTGGAGGTTAAATATAAGGGTAAAAGCATATCCGATGTTTTGGATATGACCGTAGAAGAGGCTCTTGAATTTTTCCAAAATGTTCCAAGGATTGCATCAAGGCTTCAAACCTTGTATGATGTCGGCTTAGAATATATAAAACTCGGCCAGAGTGCCACAACGCTTTCAGGCGGTGAAGCACAGAGGGTAAAACTTGCGCTTGAATTAAATAAACGCGCAACAGGTAAAACATTGTATTTAATGGATGAGCCTTCAACCGGCTTGCACTGGTTTGATGTGGATAAATTGGTTAAAATATTGCATAAACTGGCTGACAGCGGGAATACGGTTTTAATTATCGAGCACAATTTGGATATTATAAAATGTGCCGACTATATTATTGATTTAGGCCCTGAAGGCGGCATAGGCGGCGGGGAAGTCATTGCCAAAGGTACGCCGAAACAGGTTATAAAGAATAAAGATTCATTCACGGCAAAATTTCTTAAACCCTATATTTAAAGTTTCAGTATCTTGTTTGATAAAGGCTTCTCTATATGCTGAAATATCAGCTTCACCATAAGTGCTTATAGCTTCAGCAAGTTTATCTCCATCTTTTGCAATATCTTTCCAAGTTTTGCCTGAAATTTCAGGGTCAAACTCAATGGTTTTTGTTAAAATACCTTCAATATCATCATCATTTTTGAATTTAACTTCACCTTGAAGCATATCATCAAGGATTTCATCAGAGGATTTGGCGGATATTATTCTTGGGTTTGGTGATAGGTTAGGATTGGGAGTTTGTTCTCTTCTATCAAGTCGTGTATTGCTTGAAAGTACAGGCTCATTGCCGAGTGTTTCGGGTACTTGTTTTTGATTTTGAACTCCTGTTTCTGAATCAAGTATAGAACCTTGTCGTTGAATACTTTTAGTTCTTCTTCTCTGTCCTTCACTTTGATATAACCGTTCATCAGAACCTCCTTCAGCAGTATTATAACTTTTCCCAAGTTTTTTGGCAATTTCTGCTTCTTCAGGAGAACCGTCTATAATCCGTGATTTTAAATTAGGGTATTTATTTAAGTATCTTTCTTTAAATAAGAAGCCGGGTTCTATAACAGCATGCCATTCAATTTGCTTGTTAGAGTTTTCACTTATGGCTTTATCAATAAGTTTTTCAGCTACATTAGGAGTAGAAGGTAAATCACCTTCTTGTTTAGGGAGTTTTTCACCTGTTCTCCAATTTTCCATTCTTTTAGTTTGGTTTCTAACTTCACCAATTTCTAAAATATCATCTTTAGCTGTGTATTCAACATAGCCAAGATTATTGCCATCAGGGTCAATGAGATTATATCTTTGTTCTCCTGCGCCTTGAGAAGGTTCGGCAGATTCAAATTTATAACCGTCCGCTTCATATTTCTGCACGTTCTCTGATATGTTTTGGATTTCTTCTTGAGAAGCTAAAGCCTTTGCTTTCCCTTTTGCTTTTTTATAAACATAATCGGGGGCAACTTCAGCTTCATTTAAGCCTTGATATCTTGAAAAATGCTGTACTTTTTGGTTTGGAACAGTTCCTTTTGCAATATCTCTGGCATGTTCAAGTTCGCTTCTTAAAGTTGCGTAAGGGTTTTTGACACTTTTATTAATACTAATAGTGATATTAGGGGTTTTATTGAAAAGAAGTAAGAATATATTTTCAAATGCAGGATTACATTGCTTGAACGTTGTCGAGATTTACGGTTTGGCGGGCATGCCAGAGGTCGTATTTCATTTGAAATTTAAGCCACATTGATGCAGAAGTTGTTTTGAAGCATTTTTCAAGTTTCAGGGCAATTTCTGAAGTTATCGGAACTTTGCAATTCACAATATTTGAAAGATGTTTTCTTGAAATACCAAGCATTAAAGCGGCACGGGAAATACTTATGCCGAATTCTTTTAAATACAATTCATCAAGCATTTCCCCGGGATGCGGCGGATTGTACATTTCTAGCTGTTTTTCCATAAGAATTTCCTTTCTAGTGATAGTCTTGATAGTCCACAATGTATACATTTCCATTTATAAATTCAAATGTAATGCGCCAGTTTGCTTGAACCGTAACTGACCATAAATCTTTCATATCGCCTTTTAGTTTGTGAAGTCTGAAGGCCGGCAAATCAAGACTTTCAATATTTTCTGCTTCGTCAAGATAGTTTAAAATAAATGATAACTTTTTTCTATGTATTGCCTGAATACCTTTAGCGGAGCCTGTTGTGTAAAATAATTCAAGCCCTTTGTGTTTGAAAGACTTAATCATACTCTAATTATAACCAACTTGGTTACAGTTGTCAATTGTTTAAAGATTAATCCTTATTTAAACCTTATTGTGGGATGGTTTTTGTTATCGGGCAGGATATGCTTGTTTTGACATTAGAAAAGGAGAATTTTATGTGTAAAACTTATGATGCGATTTATAAAATTGCAAAAAATGTGGAATCTGACGTTTTAGTGTTATGGGTAGGGCATAAGAAAATATCAGGTACACTTTTAGATTGCAAAGATAATAAATGTATGGATGAAGTTATAACTCTTCAAGATGCAACTGTTGAATGTATGCATTCAGAAGGTAAAAAAATGCATAATTTCAGATGGCTAAATATTCCGTCTCATCATATTAAGGCATTTACTTTTAAGTGTTGTGTTATTGATTTAGATGACCTTCAATAAGTTTTGTTTCAATAAATTATGTCTGATGAAAATTTAATTCATCAGACATTTTTTCTGTGTTAATATTCTTTTATGAATAATATTGAGCTTTTAATGCCGGCGGGCAATATTGAAAAAATGAGATACGCTTATTCCTACGGGGCAGATGCCTGTTATATGGGAATGGTGGATTATTCACTTCGCACAATGAGAAAAGGTGAACTTATAACAAGGGATAACCTTAAAATCGCGACAGATGAAGCAAGGCGGATGAATAAAAAGGCTTATTTAACTTTAAATATTTTTGCCTATGATAATGATATTCAAAAATTGTATGAAGATATTGAGATAATTAAAGATGCAAACCCGCATGCTATTATATTGAGCGATTTTGGGATTTTAAATGTTGTAAAAAAAGAACTTTCAAATATTGATATCCATATTTCAACCCAAACGAATATTTTGAATTCCGAGGCTGTCAAATTCTGGAGAGATTTGGGGGCAAGAAGGGTAATTTTAGCAAGGGAATTGTCTTTTAAGCAGATTGAAACCATAAGAAAAAATGTGCCGGATGTTGAACTTGAGTGTTTTGTGCACGGGTCGCAGTGTATGAGTTATTCGGGACGCTGTCTTTTATCTGATTATATGACAGGACATGAAAGAAAGGCAAACCATGGCGGGTGTGCACAGCCCTGCAGATGGAGCTATAAGCTTTTAGAAGAAACAAGACCTAATGAATATTATGAAATAGTTGAGGATGAAAAGGGCTCACATATATTGTCGCCGAAGGATTTATGTCTTGTTGAACATGTAAAAGAATTAAGAGATATCGGGGTGGATTCAATTAAGGTTGAAGGAAGGACAAAAAGCCTTTATTACGTTTCTGCCGTAGCCAAAGCGTATCGCGATGTTCTTGATGATAAAATATCTGCAAAAGACGGGTATATGGAGCTTTTAAAGGTTGGAAACAGGGGATATACAAAGGGCTTTTTCCTCGGGGATAACAATTCGGACAGCTACAGCTATGACATTTCAAAAGGGCTTGCAGGGGCTGATTTTATTGGAATTGTACTTGAAAAAGCGGGAGAAAAATTCAGGGTTTGCTTTAAAAATAAGGTAAATCTGGGCGATACGGTTGAGATTATAACTCCATCCTACAGTGCTAAAGCAAAAATTGTAAATATTATTAATGAATCAAGGGAAGAAAATACTCTTGCAAATACAAACGATGAAGCCTGGATTGTATTTGAAGAAGAGGGCGAAAAACTGGATGCGACATTGTGGCATAAAGAGTGGAATCTGGCACTTCTTCGAACAACCGGGATTAAAAACTGTAAATTAGAAAATGAAAAAGGGTGTATGATATGCGATTAGCAAGGTTAAAACCTGATTATAATTTAAATTCAATATATGAAATTAACGAAGATGAACTTTTAAACAGAGGAGTAAAGTGTATATTTTTTGATTTAGATTCCACGGTTATGCAGTCTAAAAGCGGGAAATTTACGCAGGAGACCCTTGAATTTTTAAACAGGTTGTCCTCAAGGTTTAAAATTGCTATAATTTCTAACAACTGCAAAAAACACTATATTTCAAAGGTGGAAGAGCAGTGTGATATAAAAATTTATTCTAATGCTAAAAAACCGGATACAAAGGTATTAAAAAAAGCCTGCTGTGATTTTAATATCAATGAAAATGAAGCAGCTATGGTTGGAGATAGACCTTTAACGGATATTCTGGCAGGGAAAAAGGCCAACATGGTAACAATTCTTGTTGATTCAATTTCAAAAGATAAAGAAGGTGTTCTTACAAGATTTGTAAGGTGGCTTGAGAGATTATCAATCAGTAAATAGAGATATAGGAAGAGGTTTATTAAATGAAAAGAAATGTTTTATGTATAACACTTTGTTTATTGCTTTTAAACCCTGTAGTATCTGCATTTGCAGCAGATAAAGCTAAGGCGAAAATAAGTGCTGACAGTATTGCGACAGATAAAAGGCTTTTAAGTGCTGTTAAATTACTAAAAGATACGCCTGCTAATGCTTCTTATAAGAGAATTCTGGGTAATAACCCCACTAAAAAGCCCATTAAAATCGAATTTAAAAACTTTGCCTCTATAGATAAATCTTATGCCAGATTTGACGGTATGGGCTGGAAAGAAAAAGGGATATTGTATATCTATATTTCAGATAAACACACGGATGCTCCAAAAGAGGCTCTCGCTGCTTTAATTTCAGGCCTTGCAGTGCATGTGGATAATGATGATTCAATTAATGAAGAAATTTTTGCCTGGGCACTTGAGGGGATTATGTGGAATAAATTTATAAGTGAGAATCCTGAGCTTGCTTACGATTCTTCTATGCTTGTTCAAAGAGAAAACAATATTGAAAGCCTTTATGCCGCATCTCCTTCAGATGTTTCATACATTAGAGAATTAATTGAAAAAAATAATAACTACCTTCGTTTTAAATCAGCTTCAAGCGGGTATTCAGACGAAGAGCTAAATAAGAAAATTCAAATTTTATATAAAATATACACAAGATAAGGTTTTGTAGGTAGATAAGCCTGAAGAATATTATTAATTAAAAAAGCGTCTGATTTTTTCAGACGCTTTTTAAAAGGTTTAATTTTTTATTAGCCTGCAAGGCCAAAGCCAAGAATTAATGTAGAGAGGATAAAAATTCCGCCTACAATATAAGTTACCTTGTTTAAGCCTTTTTCAGCCGATTTTTGAGATGAAAACAGCTGGCTTGCTGAACCTATAGCTGCAATACCATCGCCTTTAGGTGAGTGCAGAAGTACGAGTATTATTAAAAGTACGCCTGTAATCATCTGTATAATAAAAAAGAAATTTGCCATTTTTTTATCCTTTAAAAATATTATTTGAAATCTTTATAACACAAAAGTTTTTATATTAAAAGAGTCTGCATTTTTTGCAGACTCTTATTTTACATTTTTATTTACCTGATTTAAAAGTATTAATAATTCATTTCCCAGCCATCGTTAATAATTTTTAATGCACAGTATCTTTCATCTGAGGTCAAGCATTTTGAGCTTGCATCATTTTCTTCGGCAAATACCCATTTTTTAAGGTCGGCATCGTACCTGTCAAATGAACCGTAAGGAATAACTGCGCTTAAATTGCCTAAAATTTGGTATTGGAACAGGTCTTTACCCCATTTGTTGGGATTATTTACAGAGTTAACATCAACAATAAAATCAACACATACGGACGGATTATCATTTGTACATCCGGGAGTGAGTTTCACTGCCATTGCTGTACCGTCTGTAAGGACTAATTTGTAGTAATCGTTATCAACTTTAGCGGTACCAGTATTGCTTGCCGTGTAATTTTCCGCAAAACATCCTGCGCCTGTCATTCCGCAATCTTGAGCAACATTTACATTGGGTAAAACGTATTCTTTTACAAACTCTTCTGTTGTGGAATTAAAGTTCCAATCTTGCATATTCTCTTTTGTTTGCGCCTGATTTGCCATATTGGTAAAGGTATTGTTTATTTTTTGTAATGCCGATACAAGCTGGACTGTGTTTGATTTTGTAATAACCAGCGGGATTACAAATGCTGCAATTACGCCCACAATAGCTAATACAATAAGTGCCTCTGCCAACGTAAAACCAAGTTTTACGCCCTTTTCATTTTTTAAATTCATAAACCTAATCTATCCTTTTAATCTAAGACCTTTAAAGTGCTTTCAATTTGCACTATTTTTTTATTATATTACTTTTTAACATTTATTCAAGTCTTATATACTATTGTAATACTCAAGCATGAGCTTGCAGTCTTCTTCTATATTGGGGCTTTCGCACACTATCACGCCTTTTATGTTAAATTTTTTGAAGGCTTTTAATAAATCTTTATAATTAAAATCGCTCTCTTCCAAATTCAAATGTTTTTTTTCGCCTTTAGCTGTATATTCAATTCCTGCAATATGTGCATGAAAATTATTTAAGGCTGTATCCCCAAGATTATTTCCTATTTTTTCAAATATTGAACAAAATTCATCATAGGTATTAAATTTTCCTGCCGTCCTTGCGTGAATATGTGAAAAATCAACGCAAGGCAGCATTTTTGGGAATATTTTTGATAATTCTATAATTTCATCAATATCCCCCCACTGAGTTTCTTTTCCTGTGGTTTCGGGACGGACCCAAATATCATTGCCCTGAAGTGCTTCAAAGATTTTTTCGTGTCTTTTAATTAATTTATCAAATACGGTTTTTTTATCCTCCTTTAAATAAAAGGCTGCATGGTAGGTTATAGAATAACCTTGAAGTTCATTTGCAGCGTTTGCCGTTTCAATTATCCGTGCAATGCTTGCTTCAACTTTTTCTTCTTCCTTTGAATTTAAATTTATATAAAACGGGGCGTGCGCCGTCAGGATAAAATTGTTTTTATTATTTTTTAAA
>CAQTPN010000030.1 GCA_948888345.1 uncultured bacterium
CTTTTGTAAAAAAGTGAAAAATATAAAAATTTGCATGGGGAGTTCCTGCTTTGCAAGGGGAAATGACCAAAATTTAGAATATATAGAACGATACATCAAAGAAAATAATCTTGAGGCTACTATTGAAATAACAGGGTCAAGGTGCGACAATATATGCACGCACGGGCCTAATATTAACATAGATGGTGTGCAATATTATGGTGTTGATATAAATAAATTGAAAGATTTGTTGGGTTAATGAATAAAATTTTTCCTGTCTATACTCTAAAAAATGAGTGCAGCGACTGCTACAAGTGTGTCCGTCATTGCTTTGTAAAGGCTATAAAAATTGAACAGGGGCATGCAAGCGTTATAAGCGATAAATGTATAACCTGCGGGGCATGTGTTTTAAATTGTCCTTCAAAGGCAAAAAGAGTTCGAAATGATATAGAAAAGGTAAAAAACATTTTAATGCCGAAAAATGGTGTTAAGCCTGATGTGTATGTTTCTTTGGCACCGTCGTTTTCAGGTGTATTTTCAAATATGCCGAAGGAAAAGCTGATTGCAATATTAAAAAAGCTCGGGTTTAAAGGTGTTTCTGAAACTGCAATCGGGGCGCAGGCTGTATCTATAAAAACAGCCGAAATGCTTTGCAGAACTTCTTCCTGCGGGCAAAATGGTGCAGAAGAAGAACAGAAGCTTTATATTTCAAGCGCATGTCCTGTTGTTGTTGATTTTATAAGAATGTATCATCCTGAATTTGCTAAAAATATTACCCCTGTGGCTTCTCCTGCCCTGACACATGCTAAGATTTTAAAGGAAAAATTTGGAGAAGACATAAAGGTGGTGTTTATCGGGCCATGCATTGCAAAGAAAAATGAGGCGGACAGAAATCCTGATTTAATAAGTGCAGCTTTGACTTTTGATGAATTAAAATACTGGCTTAATGAAGAATATATTAATACGGAAAAAATCCGCTACGAAGGGGAACATTTTGTGCCCGAAGATGCTTATGAAGGCTCATTATACCCGATTGAAGGCGGAATGAACGATACTATTAAAAAGTGTCTTAGAAATTATGATTATGATGAAGTCCGTGACATTCAATTTTTAACCGCAAGCTCCCTTGAAACCATCGACAGGGTTTTAAAAGGATTTGACGAAAATACTCTTCAAAATAAAATTTTTATTGAAGCTTTGAGCTGTGCGGCCGGATGTGTCGGAGGCCCCGGGATTTCTGATAAAAAGGCCGGTCTTGATATTATGAGCAGGATTATTAACTATACAAAATTCCGCCCTGAAATTCCAAAAGAGCCTGAAACTGTTGTAAATATGCAATATCAGGCCAGCCCTGCTCCGGATAAGAAATTTAGTGTTGAAGAATTAAGAAAAGCCTTAAAACGTATCGGTAAAAATTCAATTGAAGATGAATTAAATTGCGGCGGGTGCGGATATTCATCCTGCAGAGAGATGGGGTATGCACTGCTTCGAAACGAGGCTGAACCCTCGCAATGCGCTTCTTATATGAGACAGATAGCACACAGGAAGGCTGATGCGCTTTTAAGGTGTATGCCGTCTGCCATGGTTATGGTGGATAAGGATTTAAAGGTTGCGGAGGCCAATAATTCCTTTATAAAAATGTTCATGCCTGACATGTATGATGTTTATTCACAAAACCCCGATATGTTAAAAGGGGCGGCAATTGATAAAATCGTGGATTTTGATTTTATCTTTAAGACGGCATTAGGGGATTATTCCGATATTCATAAAGAGCATTATCCCGTAAATGACAGACTTTATGATATTACGGCGTTTACTATTGAAAAGGATGAGCTTGTGGGGGCTATAATTGTTGATGTTACGCGCTCTCAGGTAAATAGAGAAAAAATTGCACAAAAAGCCCATGAAGTTATTACAAAGAATATTTCAATCGTTCAAAATATTGCCTGCCTGTTGGGCGAGCATATGGTTGAAACCGAATTATTGTTAAGTTCTATTGCACAGGATTATGATAAGGATACTTCTGAAAATGATGAGGATGAAAAGCCCGAAAATAAAGACGGGGGTATCTGATAAGGTATGTTTATAGATATAAACTGCACACAGGAAAAAAAATATAATCAAAACGCTTTTGGGGATTATTTTGTATCAAAAAGACGCCCGGGGAGGCTTATTGCCGTACTTTCTGACGGGCTTGGTTCAGGAATTAAGGCAAATATTTTATCTTGTATGACTGCTACAATGCTTTTAAGGTTCATTGAAGCGCAAAGAGATATAAAGGCGGCGTGTGAAATTATTTTAAATTCTCTTCCTGTCTGTAAGGTGCGACAGATAAGCTATTCAACATTTTCTGCGCTTGATTGTACGGACAATGGGGATGTTAAGATTGTTGAAGAAGGGAATCCGCAGTTTATCTGGATGAAAAAGAACGGCGAGATTGTGGAACCTGAATGTAAAATTATTAATTCCAAAACTTTTTCAAACAGGCATATGAGAACATATCATATTAAGCTTGAGCTTGGTGACAGACTTATATTTTGTTCTGACGGTGTAACGCAGGCAGGGCTTGGCGGGGATAATTTAAAACTCGGGCTTAGAAGAAAAGGGCTGATTGATGTTATAAAAAAGAAAATGAAACACCAGAGCGATATTTCAAGCAGGGAGTTATCAAAATATATTGTAGAATATGCTAAATATATTGATAATAAACAGGCAAAGGATGATATTTCAGCCTGTGTTGTACATTTTGCAAAAGTCAGAAAGTTATGTGTTTTTACGGGCCCTCCTTACCACAGCGAAAAAGACGGGGAATATGCTAAAATTTTTGCCGAATTTGACGGCAAAAAAGCTATCTGCGGCGGAACTACGGCAAATCTTATTTCAAGAGAATTAAACAGGGAAATAATTTCAGAAAGCCCGTTTAATACGGGGAAATTGCCGGCATGTTCATCTATGGAAGGTGTGGATTTAATTACTGAGGGAATTTTAACCTTAAGCCTTACGTATGAATATTTAAAGCATGAAGAAAGCATTGATGAATTAAATGCCGCAACAAGGCTTATGAATTTACTTCTTGATAACGATTATATTTTATTTATGGTGGGAGCACAGTTAAATCAGGCGCATTATGACCCCAATCTGCCTGTTGAAATTGAAATCAGGAAAAATGTGATTAAAAAGCTTAAAAAAGTTCTGGAAGAAAAATATACAAAAAGGGTAGAAATACAGTATATGTAAAACCTGTTTTATATTTATTTTACATCCTTCAATATTTGTTTTATAATGTTGAAATAAAATAAGAGAATAGTTTGTATTGAAGGGTGTTTGATTATGGAAAAAATTCAAGTGGAAATCTGCATGGGTACTACCTGTTTCATTATGGGCGGAGAAAGCCTGCAGGAATTAGCCTCCATACTTCAAAGAAAATACCCTGATAAAGTTGATACAAAAGGAATAGTTTGCCACGGACTCTGTAATACTGACTGCCAGTATTCAAAGGCACCTTACGTAAAAGTGGATGGCGAAGCTATAAGTGAAGCTACAGTAGAAAAAGTCCTTACAGTTATAGAAAGAAAGCTTAAAGATGAGCACTAACGACAATCAGATTAAACATTTAAAAAGAGAAATATTAGTAAGAATAACAGAAGCTTTTTTAAGCGATAATTTTGAAGAAAATACAAGAAAAATTCCTTATGATATGCGCCCTAAGGGATGTGAAACGGAATTAAGATGCTGTGTTTATAAAGAAAGAGCAGTGTTAAGAGACAGAATTGTTGCGGGTTTGGGGCATTCAATTGAGAAGGATGATGAATATACTCTTCTTTCAACATATGCAAAAGATGCCGCAGAAAGAAAAAAGCCCGATGAAGAGATTTTAACGGTGCTTCAAGGGGCATGTAAGGGCTGTGTTCCAAGCTCTGTTTATGTTACGGATATGTGTCAGGGCTGCGTTGCAAGGCCTTGCACCACAACATGCCGGTTCGGTGCTATTTCAATTGTAAACGGCAAATCTCATATTGACAGTTCAAAATGTAAAAATTGCGGTATGTGTATAAACGCCTGTCCGTACGGTGCTATAGCAAAAATCATTGTTCCATGTGAAAGCGTATGTCCTGTGGATGCGATTAAAAAAGATGAATCCGGGCATGCCGGAATTGATTTTTCAAAATGTATATCCTGCGGCAAATGTATAGGAGCATGTCCTTTTGGTGCAATCCATGAAAAAAGCCAGATTGTTGATGTTTTATCAAGAATCAAAGAAGGGAAAAATGTCGTTGCAATGATAGCACCTGCAATTGCGGGACAGTTCCCTTATCCTATGCCAAAGGTTCGCACCGCATTATTGAAAATCGGATTTAAAGATGTTTTGGAAGTAGCTCAAGGGGCTGATATTACAACCCTTACCGAAGCTGAAGATTTTAAAGAAAGAATGGCAGAAAATGCACCTTTTATGACAACTTCATGCTGCGCTGCTTATAATGAACTTGTTAAAAAACATCTGCCTGAAATTAAGCCTTATGTATCCGAAACAGGCACCCCTATGTATTACACGGCTGAAATTGCAAAGAAAAAAGACCCTGATTGTGTGACAGTATTTATAAGTCCGTGTTCTGCCAAAAGAAAAGAAGCCATGGATAACCCTAATGCAGATTATGTTATAAATTTTGATGAATTGGGTTCTATTCTTGTTGCCATGAAAATTGAAGTCAATAACCTTGAAGACAGCGAGTTTGAAGTATCAAGCTCTAAGGAAGGCAGAAACTTCCCTGTTTCAGGCGGGGTTGCCGCAGCTGTTAAATCTGCACTTGAATTGAAGGGTGAAAATGTCGAAGTGCATCCTTGTGTTGTCGACGGTTTAAATAAACAATCCATAAGGGATTTAAAGAGTTATGCGAAAAACGGGGCCTGCCCGAACGGAAACCTTGTGGAAGTTATGTCATGTACAGGCGGATGTGTCGGCGGAAATTCTGCTTTAAACGCGCAGAAAAAGGCTCAAAAACAGATAGCAGATTATGCTAACGAAGGAAAACCTGTAGTAGAAAATAATACAGCGGAACAAAAATAAATAATTAGCGTGTTGATACAACTGAATAAGGAGAAAAGATGACCACACCTTCATGCAATGAATCAAGCGTGATGAGCGCAAATTATGCTAAGGTTGACAGAATCTTAGAGAGGTTTGAATTTAAAAAATCAAACCTTATTGCCATACTTCAAGAAGTACAGGCGAATTTTAAGTATCTGCCCGAAAATATCATGACCTATATAGGCACCAAAATGAATATTTCACCTGCAACGGTATTTGGGGTTGCAACGTTTTACAGCCAGTTCAGCTTAGAACCCAAGGGGAAATACATTGTAAAAATCTGCGACGGTACAGCATGCCATGTAAGAGGCTCAATGCCCGTATATGAGGCTGTTATGAACAGATTAAAGCTTGTTGACGGCAAATTTACAACTGATGACGGATTATTTTCGGTTGAAACCGTGAGCTGTCTCGGTGCTTGCGGCCTTGCACCCGTTTGTGTTATTAACGAAAAAATTTATCCCAAAATGACACCGGATGCGATTTTGACCATTATAAATAATTTTGTTGCGGATGAAGGAGTTTAAAATGATTGAAAATAATGTGCTGGTTGATATTGATGCGCTGAAACAAAAGGCAAAAGAAACCGTTTCAGCCGAAGGGCTCCGTGTTTTAATTTGCGCAGGAACAGGGTGTGTTGCAAACGGGTCACTTGAAATTATTGAAAAATTTAAAGAAAGAGGGATAAACGTTGAGCCTCTTGGTGAAGAGGATAAAATGACGGCAGTTCCGACAGGATGCCATGGTTTTTGTGAGCAGGGGGTGCTTGTTGTTATCCCGAAACTGGATGTAACTTATGTTAAGGTTAAACTTGATGATGTTGATGAAATTATTGAAAGCCATATAAAAGGCGGAAAACCTGTTGAAAGGCTTTTATACGTTGACCCTGCAACTAAAAATCATGTTTTTAAGAATGAAGATATTAAATTTTACGCAGGCCAAACCCGCGTTTCTCTTGCAAACTGCGGAGAGATAAATCCTGAAGCCATTGAAGATACTCTTGCTGTTGACGGGTATCGTGCATTATATAATGTTTTAAAGGAAAATAATCCTGACAGCGTTGTTGATACCATCACAAAATCAGGCCTTAGAGGAAGAGGCGGCGGTGGATTTCCAACCGGAAGAAAATGGATGTTTACCAAAATGGCACAGGGGGATAAAAAATACGTTGTATGTAACGGTGATGAAGGCGACCCCGGAGCATTCATGGACAGGTCCGTTATGGAAGGCGACCCTCATAAGCTGCTGGAAGGTATGGCAATAGCAGGTTTTGCAGTCGGTGCAGATGAAGCTTATATCTATGTTAGGGCTGAATATCCTCTTGCAATTCAAAGGCTCAAAACTGCAATTAAAGATGCGGAAACTCATAACCTTCTGGGTAAAAATATTATGGGTAGCAATTTCAGCTTTGATATTCATATTAAAGAAGGTGCAGGGGCTTTTGTCTGCGGTGAAGAGACTGCTCTTATCGCTTCAATTGAAGGCGAACGCGGTATGCCCCGTCCAAAACCGCCATTTCCTGCAAACAAAGGCCTTTTTGGAAAACCAACTCTTATTAATAACGTCGAAACCCTTGCAAATGTGCCTGTTATAATTTTAAAGGGTGCTGATTGGTTTTCTTCTCTCGGCGCAGATACTTCAAAGGGTACAAAAACCTTTGCACTTACAGGTGAAGTAAATAATACGGGTTTAATAGAAGTTCCTATGGGAACAACATTGAGAGAAATTGTATTTGAGCTTGGCGGCGGTATCAGAAACGGTAAAAAGTTTAAAGCGGTGCAAATCGGCGGTCCTTCAGGCGGATGTTTAACGGAAGAACATCTTGATTTAACACTTGATTATGACAGTCTTATAAAAGCCGGTGCCATGGTCGGTTCAGGCGGGCTTGTTGTAATGAATGAGGACACCTGCATTGTTGAAGTTGCGCGATTTTTTATGAACTTTACACAAAATGAAAGCTGCGGAAAGTGTGTTCCCTGCCGTGAAGGAACTAAAAACATGCTTAAAATTTTAGAAAAAATCACACGCGGGGAAGCTACTCTTCAAGACCTTGATTTGCTTGAAGAATTAGCAGTAAGTGTTAAAGACGGCTCATTGTGCGGCCTTGGAAAAACTGCACCAAATCCTGTTTTATCAACACTTAAATATTTCAGAGATGAATATATAGCACACATTGTGGATAAAAAATGTCCTGCAGGCGTATGTACGGCACTTAAGGTTATTGAAATTGATAAGGAAAAATGCAAAGGCTGCTCAAAATGTTCCAGAATTTGCCCTGTAGGCGCAATTTCAGGTGAAATCAAACAGCCTTTTGAAATTGATAAGGAAAAATGTATTAAATGCGGTGCTTGCTTAAAAGGATGCCCGTTTAATGCAATTATTCAAAAATAGCCCTGTGAAGTAAAATTTAAAAAGGATTTAAAAAAAATGAGTGAAGATAAAAAAACTTTATTTATAAATGGCAAAGAGGTTGAATTTACAAATGAAATCAATTTGCTTGAAGTAATGAGAAAAAACGGGTTTAATGTCCCGACATTTTGCTACCGTCCTGATTTAAAGCCGTTTGGTGCCTGCAGAATGTGTGTTGTTGAAATTGAAGGCAGAGGTATTCAAACAAGCTGTACAATGCCTCCTGAATGCGGGCTTAAAATTCAAACCAACACAGAAAGGGTGCGCAGGATAAGAAAGACTGTTCTTGAATTATTGCTTGCAAACCATGACAGAGAATGTACATCATGTGAAAAATCAGGAAACTGCGACCTTCAAAAATACGCGGAAGAATACGGTATCAGGCAAATCCGCTATGCCAAAAAGAAAGAATTTGAGCCGATTGATGATACCAATCCTTCAATTGTGCGCGACCCGAATAAATGTATTTTATGCGGGGCATGCGTTAGAGCCTGTGAAGAATTTCAAGGTCATGCGGTTCTCGGTTTTGCGAACAGGGGTTCTAAAACCGTTGTGCAGCCTATGGCAGGGAAAAATCTTTGCGAAGTGGATTGCGTTTATTGCGGCCAGTGTCAGGCTGTGTGCCCGACAGGTGCTTTAACTATACGTTCTTCGGTTGAACAGGTTTGGAATGTTATAACAAACAAACAGAAAAAGGTTGTAGCTCAAATTGCACCTGCAGTAAGGGTTGCGCTTGGTGAAATGTTTAACTTAAAGGCGGGTGAAAATTCTATCGGCCTTATAAATACGGCACTCCGCGAAATTGGCTTTGATATGGTATTTGATACTAATTTTTCGGCTGATTTAACCATTATGGAAGAGGCAAACGAATTTATAGAAAGGCTTAAAAAGGGCGAAAATCTTCCGTTATTTACGTCCTGTTGTCCTGCGTGGGTAAGGTATCTTGAAAATGCTCACCCTGATATGCTCAACCACCTTTCAACTTGTAAATCGCCGCAATCTATGCTTTCTCCTGTTTTAAAAGAGGTACTTCCTTCTAAAATGCCCGAATATACAAGAGAAAACCTTGTTGTAGTATCCATCATGCCTTGTACCGCTAAAAAGGCAGAGGCTGTTCGTATGGAATTTTCCAAAGACGGTGTTTTAGATACTGATTATGTTTTAACCACAAAAGAGCTCGGCCGTATGATAAAGGAGGCCGGTATTGATTTTTCAAAACTTGAGCCATCAAATGGTGATTCACCTTTTGGTGAGTATTCAGGTGCCGGAACAATCTTTGGTGCATCAGGCGGAGTTGCCGAGGCTGCAGTCAGGACGGCTTATGAAGTTGTGACAGGCAGACCTTTAGAAAATATTGATATCAAGGAATTGCGCGGAGTGCACAACAGATGCCGTGATGTTGAATTTGATATTGACGGTTCAAAAGTAATTGTAAGAGTTGTTTCTACGCTAAAAGAGGCTGAAAAATCAATTCAGGAGATAAGAAGCGGAACTGCAAAATTTCAGATGCTTGAAGTGATGGCATGCCCCGGAGGGTGTGTAAACGGGGGCGGCCAGCCCAGAAGCTGCGACTCTTCTTTAATTAAGGAAGAAAGAGCTGAGGGGCTTTATACCGAGGATAAAAGTCTTCCGTTAAGAAAATCTCATGAAAATCCTGAAATTAAGAGATTATATGAAGAATTTCTTGGAAAACCCGGGTCTCATAAAGCGCATGAGCTTTTGCATACAAGTTATACAAACAGACTCAAGGGCAGTTATAAAGATTTTTCATAAAAATTATTTGATTAGTTCAAATTTCCTTTCTTCTTTTAGAGGAAGGGAAATTTTTAATATAGTTTAAATTATCTGAAATCGTCACCCTGAACTCGTTTCAGGGCCTTGCTGATATAAGATGCTGAAACAAGTTCGGCATGACTGTTTGGGATTAAATTAATGTAAACTTATATATAAAGCCCAAAAATAATATAAATGGTTATTTAAAAAATTCTTTGATGTTGGTGTGCTGAAAATTATTGAGAATTAATACGATATTGTTACAAAACGTTACTTAACAATTTGTTGTATATTATGTTTACATATCTAT
>CAQTPN010000031.1 GCA_948888345.1 uncultured bacterium
ATAAAGATAAATGGTTTAACCAGATTGATGAATGGAAACAAAAGCGCGCCATTCCTCCATTTACAGGGGATAAATTAAGTGCGATTACCGTTATTCAAAAACTTTATGAATTAACAAAAAAATATCAACCGATTGTATGCACTGAAGTAGGCCAGCATCAAATGTGGGCAGCACAATTATTCCAGTTTAATGAACCAAGAAAACTAATAACATCAGGCGGCCTTGGCACGATGGGCTTCGGCTTCCCTGCGGCAATGGGCGCATGTGCCGGAAAACCCGAACAGCTGGTTTTAAATATCGCGGGGGACGGCTCAATCCAGATGAATATTCAAGAGCTTGCAACCTGTGTTGACTATGGTTTTAAGGTAATAAACTGCATTATAAATAACGGATACCTTGGAATGGTGCGTCAGTGGCAGGAAAAGCTTTTCAATAAACACTATAGCGAGACAAAAATTTCCGCTCCGGATTTTGTAAAAGTGGCGGAAGCTTATGGAGCTGTAGGCATTCGGGTTCAGCACGAAGAAGAGATTGAGCCTGCAATTTTAAAAGCAATTGAGTCAAAATTACCCGTATTTATTGACTTTGTGGTTGAAAACTTTGAAATGGTTTATCCATGGGTGCTTGCAGGCGAACCTTTAACAAAAGTGTTATTATCTAACGAGTGCACTGTAAAATAATTAAAAAAGGAATTTAACAAATGGGCGTTTTTCATACAATTTCAATACTTGTAACAAATGAATCCGGAGTGCTTTCACGCGTGGTGGACCTTTTTTCGGGCCGGGGCTATAATATCGAAAGCTTAACCGTAGCCCCTACAATAGACAGGCTCTATTCGAGAATAACAATAGTAACAGACGGCGATAACGCCGCAATTGAACAAATTAATAAACAATTGAACAGGTTAATTCCCGTCATCAAAGTTGCGGATTTAAATTTAAATGAAGCACTTGAATGCGAAGTGGCACTTGTAAAATTAAATTGCAAAGATGAAGAAAAATCCGATATTTTAAGAATAGTAGATGCTACAGGGTCTAAAATTATTGATGTAACAGATAAATCATATACAATTCAAACCGTAGGCTCAGAAAAACAAATTCAGGCACTTGCGGAATTAATCAGGCCTTACGGGGTCAAGGAATTTGTCCGCAGCGGGAAAATAGCAATGAGCCGCAGCAACCAATTTGTAAATATTAAGAATTTATAAATTTTTATGGAAAAGAAAGCAATAATTTGTCAATTTAGAGGTATTTTTATTCTGTCATTGCGAAGGAGCAAAGCGACTGCGGCAATCCATAAAATCTAAAAGACAGGCAAAATGGATTGCCGCGCTCCCGTTGGTCGCTCGCAATGACTATACTGCTGACATCTGTCGATTATTTACAATCAAATAAATTCCACCATTTTATGTAACATTTCTTTACACTTTCATCTGAATAAATGATGTGAAAAAAGCATAATTTTTAGACAATAGATATGTAAATTGCTATCACATATATTGCCCTAAAGTATTAATTTTAAGGGGCAAGGCTTAGTTTTGTGTTAAAGACTTGGAAAATTAAAAGATGAGTGAAAATTTTGAAATAGATTCTTTCAAAAAAATTGTAAGACTATCTGATGAAGAAGTGGCACAATTATGGAAAACATATCTGGAAGATAAGAATAACAAGGCTGTTCGGGATAAATTAATTGTTCAGTATATTTATTTAACAAGATATGTAATCGGGAGAATTAAGGTTAATCTGCCGCCAAGCTACAGTTACGAAGATATTACAAGCTATGGAGTTGAAGGCCTGATTGATGCTGTTGAAAAATTTTCTCCGCAAAAAGGTGCAAAATTTGAAACATACGCCCTGATGCGGATAAGGGGAAGCATAATTGATAGAATTCGTTCTGCAGACTGGCTTCCAAGGACGGTAAGAAAAAAAATTAAAGATGTAAAACAGGCAATTGAAACCCTGAAGCAAAAACTGGACAGATGCCCTACCACAAGTGAAGTTGCCGAATTTATGGGTCTTGAAAAAGAAAAGATTGAAGAAATTTTATCACAGGACACAGGAATTGACTCCCTTTATGACAAAAAAGGGCAGGGGGAAGAAAGTGTTGAAATAATCGACACAATTGAAGATAAAAAATCCGAGCGGCCCGAGGATGCTGTTGAGAAAAAAGATGCAAAAAGAGAGCTTGAGAGTGCCTTAAAAAGACTTCCCGAGCGCGAAAGAATGCTTTTAGTATTTTATTATCACGAAAATATGACCCTGAAAGAAATAGGCGAAGCCATAAATGTATCAGAATCAAGGGTTTGTCAGCTTCATGCGCAGGCAATTATGAAATTGAGAAACATTTTAAGCACCTCAAGAAGCGAAAGACTGACAAAATCCATAGTGTAGATGATTTGGCAAATTTTTATTTAAAAAGTACAGTATAATTAATGCTTAATTTCAAGCTCGTTTTTTCTTTCTTTTTCATCAGAAGCCACGGCATAATATAAAATGCCAATAAGCATAAAAGCTCCTGCTGCCCCTATAATAGCCCCTATATCAGCAATCATTTCAGCTCCTTTATTCTATTTTGATAGTAACTAATACTCATTATTATTTTAACAGATAAAATCCCGAGCCCCAATATAACAAGTACATCAATTATTATCTTGGATATATTAATATTAGGATACTGTGTAAAAATCCAAGCACTGCATCCGGATATTGCCGTCATTGTAAAGGTTAAAAGCAATCTGTAAAATATTAATTTTCTTTATAGAATTCAATAATAAAAGAATTCTACCACATTTTTGGTTTCGGGCAAAAAAAATGTTTGCCAGTCCATTTTAGCAAACATTTAATAAACACGAGGATATTAAGAGAGAGTAAAAAATTCTTTTTTATTATTCTAAAACGCGCATTATATCAGCTTTTTTAAGTATCGCACTTTAGAATATTTTTATCTAAAAGCCTTTATAAAAAATTTATTATTCAGTTTCTTCCTTTTAAAATTTGTATCTATCCCTAAAGATTTTTGATTTTGATTTAATTCCCTTACTCTTATATAAAAAATTTTTGCACCCGAAAATTGCCTTATGAAAGATAAATATTAAGAAATGTAAAGAAAGGTGAACGGACCCTGAAACAAGTTCAGGGTGACGGGCCGGGTTCAGGGTGACAGGCTAAATTCAAAGTTACGGGTTGGGTTCAGGGTGACGGACTGGATTCAGGATATGGAGCGATACTATGGGCTTTTAAAACCTATAATATCATTGATGGGCCGTTAAGTTTTAAATAAAGTTCTTTTGCTTCATCGGGAATTTTTGAACCGTTTACAATTTTTGCAAAAGTTTCCGCTATAAATTCTCCCGGGCCTGATGCGGCATAGAGGGAAATACTGTTTGCAGCATCAATATTTGAAGAATTTTCCAGCCATTCCTTCAAGGCTGCCGGGTATTCATCCGGATTTTTAAATTTTTCCTTTGCAGGTACTCTTTCAACAGTATCTTGAAGGTGCCCCATTTCATGGTAGATTGTACTAAAGGGAGTATTGGGATGATATACGGAAATTTTTACATCAAAATTGTGTGAATTTATTGCATCTATAATAGCTGACCTTTGCTTATCGTAAGACAGATTTTTAAAAGCTTTTATGGCATCTTCATCTGAAACCAGCTGTTTATAGGTATTAAGCGGTGAATTTACAACAGAAGTAAGCGAAGTATGATATTTTCCCAAAGTATCAAAAAGTAAGATCTGCTCATTAAAATTATTCAATTCCCCTTTTTCAAGCTTGCTCAACTGTTCAAGCAGGCTATCATCCTTTACAAAAAGATTACAAAGCCCATAGCCGTTTTCTGTTTTTTTGAGAAAACCCCCTTTAATATTTTTATCAATACGGTGTTTCAAAGATTCAACAGGGTTATCAAACCATTTTTTGTTTACAGCCAGAATGCTGCTACCAAGCCTGTTATTATATTTATATTTCTCCATAACAGATGACGAAACTGCTACAGCAAGAGCACCATCAAGTTTGGAAAAAACTTTCTCATCATATAACACAGTTTCGGGCATTTTAGCTTTGCCTTTTGCCGTATTATTAACATTTACAAAGCCTTCATTAATCCAGTTTAAAACATTGGTATCCTTCGATTCAAAACCTACATAATTTTTTATTCCAAGAACTTCCTGACCGAATTTTTCCGCCTCCTTAACGTTCTTTGCAGGCGTAAAATCAATATGCTCAGGCAGCACCTTTTTAATTTTATCAACAGCATCTGCTGCATTCATTTTCTTATGAAGGAAAATTCCGCCTATAGCAAGAGCTGCAGCTGCAGCAACGGCACCGATTATTATTTTTGCTTTATTATTTTTGGAAGGATTTTCAGCAATTGCTGCTGTGGAAGAATTTTCAAATGTATCGGTTTTGGTTTCATTCAAAACAGGCTGTGTTTGAACAGATGAAAAAGCCTGTGGTGATTGAGTTTTTGCGGAATAAAAATTATTAAAAACCGCAGTTTGATTTTGATTAATACCTGATGTCATATTTTCCCTTCACTTATTTAAATAAAAACCGGCAAAGCGAAAAAGTTGCTCTTTAATGCAGGAATGAAAAAATAAATAAAAAGGTGCTTTTTAATTAAAAAGCACACAATTTAAGATAAACGTTTTGAAGATTGCTTCTTCATCTGGTATCTGTTAACTTTTATTAATTTTCTTCATCATTCTTAATATCTTTAACATCCTTAACTTCAATTACATTGGATGCATCAGATGTCTTATCCTGAGAGGTTTTTGCGGTTTTAGCCAGTTTCTTTTCCTCTTCCTCTTTATCTAATTTTTTATTAATTAAAACAGTTTGAACAATCTGGAAAAGATTTGAAGTTACAAGATATAAAAGTACACCAGCAGGTATAGGGATAAAAATAAACGTAACCATAATCATAGCAGGCATTATCGTCCCCATAGATTTTTGAATTGCTTGCTGGGTGGGGTCTTGAGGCTGATTTTTATTCTGCGCCATCATTACTTTCTGGCTTATAAACATAGTGATTGCAAAAAGTACAATCAAGAAAATTACATCATAGTGAATAGCTGTTTCTATCTTGTCTGTAGGCACAGAGGCTATTAAATTGTCGCCGGCCCTTGTAAATTCAATATTTTCAGTTTCACGCGTGCTGATATCAAGAATATCAACCTCCGCTTTTTCAACCATATCAAGGATAGAGAATTTTTCATTCAGGTTATCAAGAGGAATTTTTAAATCCAAACTTTCGCCGGGAACTACATTCCCCTGAACAACTACAGCCTTTGTAGGCTGGTTAATCTTAACTCCCTCAAGGGTTTCGCCATTTTTCAAATATACTTTAGCGGTTTTTCCGGCCTGAAAAACATCTCTCGGACTTGCCTGAAATTTACCGTCAAAAGACACGCCGGCATTACTTTTGATTGTTGCGTCAAGCCTTTCTATAAAAAAGAAGTTAGCTTTTCCTGCTTGCTGTATGAATTGCGGGCTAATCAGGGCAGTATAAAGTAAAATAAAGATTGGGATTTGAATTAACATTGGAAGACAGCCGCCCATTGGGTTAAACTGGTGCTCTTTGTAGAATTCAGCCATTTTCCTCTGCATTGTCTGCGGGTCAGATTTATATCTGTCCTGAATCATTTTCATTTTTGGCTGAAGGCTCTGCATCACCCTCATAGAACGCTGTTGCGACACACTGGAATGCCACATTGCAAGCCTTACAATAATTGTAAGAGCAATAATTGCTAAACCCCAGTTATTATTGAATAAAGCCGCTAATATTTTTAAAATTTCAATGGTTAATCCTACAAAATCCATTAATTTCTCCCTAAAAAAGCCTATTATATATAAATTCTACACTAAACATGATATTATAAAAGGCATGGAAAACATGTTTGATACAATTTGTGCAATAGCAACACCCCTGAGTGCAGGCAGCATAGGGATTATCAGGATTTCAGGGGAAAAATCTTTTGAAATTATTTCTAAAATTTTTAACAAACCAATAAAAGCCGGAATGATAAACCATGGCTGGATTTTAGATAATAAAAACGGTGAAAAACTTGATGAAGTAGTGATTTTACCGTTTAAAAACCCGAAAAGCTTTACGGGAGAAGATGTTGTAGAAATTCAAACCCATGGTTCGCCTGTAATTATTAGAGAAATTTTACAGCTCGTGCTTGAAAATGGGGCAAAACTGGCCCACAGAGGTGAATTTACCAAAAGGGCATTTTTAAATCATAAAATAGATTTATCACAGGCAGAAGCCGTGCTTGATTTAATAAATGCAAAAACCTCGAAAACCGCTTCCCTTGCGGCAAATAACTTATCAGGGACCTTAAAAAATGAAATTAATTCCATGAGGGAAAAATTAATTGAGATACTGGCTAAAATCACTGCTTCGCTTGATTTTCCGGAAGATGTAGCCGAGGTGGAATATACTGAAATCCTCTCCGTGCTTGATTATACAGCTTTAAGAATTAATCAAATCCTTAAAAATGCCCGCCACCACAATATTTTACGCGAAGGCATACAAATAGCAATAGCAGGATGTCCAAATGTAGGTAAAAGTTCACTGTTTAATGCACTTTTGAACATTCAAAGAGCCATAGTTACAGATATAGCAGGTACAACAAGGGATACAATATCTGAAAATATTGATATAGAAGGTATTTCAGCCACATTGACAGACACTGCAGGCATCAGAGATGGTGATATTGACAAAGTTGAAAAAATCGGCGTTGAAAATTCAAAATCCGTAATTGATAATTCTGATATAATTTTATGTCTTTTTGACGGGTCAAAAGGGCTTCAAAACGAAGATACAGAGGTATTTCAGGTATCAGAAACGCCAAAAAGCCGTTTATATGTTGAAACAAAACAGGACATAACAAATAAAATACAAAATACACAAGATTTTAACGCGGGTTATACCCCCGAAAATCCCATTATAATAAGTTCTAAGACAATGTATGGGATTGAAAACTTAAAAAAGGCGATTTTTAATGAAATTATCGGCTCAAACGTTGAAAATTCGGGTTTTCTTACCAACCAGAGACATCAAGAAGCCCTAAGGAAAGCACTTAAGCATATTGAAATTGCCAAAAATGCCGCAGAACAAGAGGAATTGCAAGATTTGATTTCTATAGACATAAAATCAGCCCTGCTGTCACTCGGGGAAATTTCCGGAGAAGTAGTCAACGACGAGGTTTTAGACCGAATTTTCGATAGTTTTTGCATCGGAAAGTAGGATAAATACAGAGCCTTAGAGCCTTAGGTGAATACAAATACAGATAAACAGATACTGAAACAAGTTCAGTATGACAGTATTTTTTATTCAGCGCGGCAGTAAAATTATATTGAGGATAACAGCGTTAGTATTTAAGTTGAGATGTAAGGTATTTTTTACAATGTAAAAAATATTAAGAAAAGGGGTGCCTGTCTTTAAATTAAAATCAGCACCCCGGAAAGTTGTTTTTATCGTAAACTTTTCATAATTCTTGCGACAGACCCCAAAATAAGTTCAGAATAACAAGTTAAGTCCGACAAGAATTTGCTTGAAATCCGTCTATTCCCATAATTGCAGAATTATTCTGCCGGGAGAGCCGTTTCCGCCTTCAGGATAATTTAACTCGCTAAGATTTCCGATTTTATTTTGAGTAAGCAAGGCTGCTCCGCCGCCGCCTGCCGCTATGCCGTCTGCGTTTTGACCTTTACTGTTATTATATTCAGAACTTAAAACTCCGCCTGTGCCGCTTCTTCCGATATACGTTTTGTCATTTGCCTTATAAGAGAAGGCTGCACCTGCTCCGCCATTTGTAATTCCGGCTGCATTATCCGGTGAAACACCGCCTGATACACCTTTTGTGCAATATCTGTCATTGTTATGCAAATCTCTGGAACCTACATGGCATACAGCAGAAACTCTTCCTGCGGCACCTTTTTGGAATTTACCATTTACAATTGACGGACTACCTCCGCCTCCGCCGCCACCTGCTTTAATCTGAATAAATTCTTCACCGCCAAAAATCGTATCGCCGCCTGATAACGCTTGAATGATTTTATTGTTTAAAATCCTTGCACCGCGTCCACCTGCGCCTATTCTTATTCTTATAACCTGCCCCTCATTCACACGGACGGTTTCCTTTATAATATTTCCTGATGCACCGCCCCCTCCGGAACCGAAAGTCCTTGAAACATAGGTGTTTAATGCAGTATCCCAATACATATTCCAAGATAATCTCGCGTATCCGCCGGCACCGCGTGCTCCATTTCCATCCATATAACCCGCACCGCCGCCGCAACCATATCCAACCGTCGGTGCTGCGGCATTTGGCGTTGCCGAGTTACCGCCCCTGCCGCCATTGCAGACTATATCACCGCCAAAAACAGAGATACTGCCGCCTGTTTTATTTGAGCCGTTATTTACGGGGCTTTTTCCCGTATCTAATACTGTTGAAGCGCCTTTTTTTAGGATTGTTTCAGTGCCAAGTGCGGGCTCTACTTGAGGCGTGATTGAGCCTGTTTGGCCTGATTTTGCAATATAGGCTGCAGCACCGCCTGCACCTGATTTTCCTATAACGGCAGTAATTGTTTCATTCGGAGAAGCTGTAATTTTTCTGTATAATATCGAGCTGCCTGCGGCACCGCCCTTGCCCTTTGCAGTGTCATAATCAATATATGAAAGTCTTATAGCACCTGATTTTCCGCCATAACCGGACTGTATGCCCGTATATACGCCGCCCGCACCGCCGTTGCAGTAAGATGTGCCAAAAATATTGGTGGTTAAGGTTCCGCCTATATGTCCGCTTGCATCTTTACCACCTGCGCCACCCTTACCAGTACCGGAACTTACTCCGCCGCCTGCACCGCCTCCATTACCGCCTCCGCCGCCGCCTGCACCGGCTTCACCCGCATTGCAGCATTTACTATTATTATTATATAAATCCGTCTGACGTACAGAACCGCCTCCTCCGCCTCCGCCCGGGGCATTCAAAATAATGCTTCCGTTTGCCACAAGCTGTGAAGCCGCACCGCCACCGCCGCCGCCGCTTGATATACAGTTACAATAGTGGCACAATGCACCGCCACCGCCTCCGGGCTGGCCGCCATCTCCGCCTTTAAGGTAAATTACCTTGTTTGGATTTGGAGTATTTACACACATACATTCATTTTTTTTGCCGTAAGGACCGCCTATGCCACCTGCTCCGCCCGCAAGAGTTGATGTTTTATAAGCACCGGAGGAAGGTGTAACTGTTGAATCACCACCATTGCCACCGCCCGTTGGAGCAACAGAACCGTGTGTTCCCCCGCCGCCATAAGGTTTTGCTGCCTCGCCGCCTGTCATATCAAGATAACCTGATGTTGGATTTCTGCCCGAAGAACCGCCGCCGCCTATATAATATGTAAATGATGAGGCATTTCCAAAATTTATAATCCTATTTGCCAAATATCCGCCGGAACCGCCGCCATAACCATTTCCT
>CAQTPN010000032.1 GCA_948888345.1 uncultured bacterium
TTTTTAGGAATTGATAGTGACGACCATTTTGATATTATGGAATTAAAATGCAATAAACATTCTAATTGTAGCCAAAGGTCTTTTGAAATTTTATATAATGAATTAGAAGAAATTCACACAAAGGAAATTAAAATAAAATTACCTGATTTTGAGGCAACTGAAATAAAAATGCAAAATGTCAATTCTTCATACTGTAAAAAAATAGGATATGATAATAAAGAAAGAATTTTTCAAGTAGAGTTCAACGGTGGTGAAATATATCAATATTTTAAAGTTCCAATATTTTTATATGAACAATTATGTAAATCTGAATCTAAAGGTAAATTCTTTATTAAAAAAATAAGAGATAATTTTAATTATAAAAGAATTTCCTAAACTCACTTTCTAGCAACAATGCTTCTTTTGTAGTGAAAGCGGGGTATAAAACATTGTAAAAAAGTTCGTGCAACGACCCATCATGGGCCCCATTTAATAAAATTGTCTCTTAAAGAGGGTTTTTTGTTAAGAACGATAAGGATTTTAAAATTTAATATTTATGCTTTACAGGAAATGCCGTACATATTGTTTTGCAAAACTGAAATTTTAAAAATAGTTTTTAATTTTTAAGTATTAAAGCCGGAAAGGCAATTATATCAGGGGTTTTTCAAAATTTATCTTCATAAATCTTAATATTTAGCCTGATATTTGGCAACGGGAAAAATTTTTGAGTTTTAAATGTATCAAAGGTTGAATAACCGGATTTTAAAATAGAATTTTTAAGATACGGTTAAAAGGTCAATTTTAGATTTTTAAAAGCCGAAGGCAAGATTGCCCGAAGGCAAAATAAAATAAATTTCCCCTTTAAAAATTCCCCAAAATCAACAAAAAACCTGATAACCTTTAAAACTAAAACTCTCTCAATTGGACCATTTTGATGATTCATATTTCTTGCCAATAATCGGTGGCATTAGAAATATCAAAAACATCAAAATCAGCCTTATGGCAAAATATTAAATAATTTTGCCATAAGGTTTTTTTTAAGATTAGTTTTGCTCACCCTGATTTTGAGTGCCTTTTTTAATAATGGAATTAATTAAATCTATATAAATATGCCTTTTCATAATTGCAAATTTATAGCTTTCGCTATTTGCAGTTTTAACAGTAAATGCAACAGGCAAAAGCCCTTGTACAAGAGACTTTTCAACAGACATAATTTCTTTATAGGAAATTTCAATATTCAACCCGCCAAACCATTGAAAAGTACTTCTAAACATAATTCTTTGATTTGTAAAGGCAAATTCGCCGGAATTTTGGACCTCCTGCCCGTAAGCCTTCTGCCAGTAGTCGCCTTTAACATTTTTTAAAATTTCTTCACCCTCTAAAAGTTCAAATTGCTCGGGGTGAAGCTTTATGCATTTAATCATTAAAAATATAAACCCGATAAAAATTAAAAATCCTGTTATATAACCCAAAATAGTAACCATCAGCATATTAAACTCTCTCCCTTTATCATTTATATCTTAGAATTATAATATTGCAAAAATTTTCAAGCTTCAACAGCTAATTTTTCAACGGTTAAATCTGCTGTTTCGGGCATAAATTCCAGAGAATCCGTATGAGGATTAAGATATTTCAGCCACACACTAAACGAAGATGCTGAATATATCCGGTGTTTGCATTCATTCATCAGTGAAAAGTCAAGGTAGCCCTTGCTTTCATCGTTTTTATCCGCAAATTCAACATTTTTAAAGCCTTTTATATTATCTTTTGCCCAGTTTATATCGTCTGAAAAGATAAAAAAGCAGGTTCCATCAAGGTTTTGGGATAAATATTTCATTTTTTCCAGAATAAATTCGGATTTTACAACGGGAATTTTTAAATTCAAATAATCACCCCGCCGAATATGCACACCCACAGGGTTTTTAGAGGTTTTTATTTTTTCTAAAATTCTTTTATTTTCTGTGTCCCATGATTCTTTTAATGTAAGATGTTTTTTCATCTTATTTTTAAAATTTTCTTCATAAAATTCCGGAATCGGGCAATAGCAATCACAGACAGCACCTTGCTTTAAACCATATTTTAAAACATCTTCAAATGATAAAATTTTCGCTAAAAATAATGGTGTTTTCTTTGGAAAAAGCCCGTATTCTGCTCTAATTCTGGCTAAAACTTTATAGAGTGAGTTAAAATAGGCTTTATTTCTGAATAAAACATTATAAAAAAAATTCTTAAAGCACAAAGAGGGGGGGGTAAAGGCCATGAAATTTTTAATATCCTTGATTGAGGCCTGTTCTATATCAGTATTAAATTTATCTAAAACGTAAGTCCTATCAAGGTTTTCATCCTTTGTAACAAGAAATTTAACGCTAAACCCTCTCTCAATCAATAATTGCGCAAAAACATAATTTCCAATCTGGTTTCCAAGGCCGCTGTGAAGGCATATTAACAGCATGTATCCCCGCTTTCCGTTGTGCTGTCAGCCTTTTCAACGTATTTATTTTGCGGCGTTTCTATCTGCATATCTGCTTTTTTAGGATAAAATTCCAAACTTTCTTTTATACCGGTATTTTCAGGGGATTTATACGGGTTAAAATACCTTATCCAGAGGCTAAAGGTGGAGCCTGAATAAATTCTGTGGATACATTCATTGAACAGCAAAAAGTCAAGATAGCCCTTGCTTTCATCGTTTTTATCCACAAATTCAACATTTTTAAAGCCTTTTATATTCTCTTTTGCCCAGTTTATATCGTCCGAAAAGATAAAAAAGCAGACTCCATCAAGGTTTTGGGATAAATATTTCATTTTTTCCAGAATAAATTCGGATTTTACAACGGGAAAACCGTAAGAGATGAAATCACCACGCCGAATATGCACGCCCACAGGGTTTTTAGAGGTTTTTATTTTTTCTAAAATTCTTTTATTTTCTGTATCAAGAGGCGTTTTCAGAGTTTTCAGGCTGAATTTTCCCATCATTTTATTTTTAAAATTTTCATCATAAAATTCATTTATCGGAGCATAGCAATCACAGACTACGCCTTGCTTACAGCCATATTTGAAAAAATCCTTACAGGTGATTATTTTTGATAACAGCACTGGTGTTTTAACAGGATATACGCCGTATTCCGCCCTTATCCGCTTTAAAAAATTCCAGAGATTATTTCTCCAGTTTTTATCAAAAATATTTTTGGTTAGAAGGTTAAAAAGCAGTGCCGGCGATGATTTTGCATTTAGGAATTCTTTAATATCTTCAATTTTTGCAAGTTCTAATTCAATATCAAATTTATTTAAAACAAATTCTCTTGCATCACCGGCTTTATTTGAAGCTATTATTTTGCAATCAATTCCTTTTTCAATTAAATATTGTGCAAAAATATAATTTCCGATTTGGTTTCCAAATCCGCCATTTATACAAACTAACATAAAATTTATTTTAACATAAAATTTTTAATACCATAAAACCCTTGATTTTATTTATTTTTCGCGTTTTCTTTTATACAATCCCCCGCTTTTACAAGGATTTTCGGAATATCCATTTTATCTGTTATTATCTCAATGTAAGTGAATTTGCGGTTTTTTGCCGTATTGATACCGGAAAGTGCCTCATAGAGCTCGTTAGAAGTTGTTATTTTAAAATATTCAAAATTATCACAAAATACCTCCGGAACTTTAGCATAATTCCATTTTGTAATATCGTTAAAAGGGTCGTCAGGATTATTTGAGAGGAGTCGTTCTATTGTGTAACCGCTGTTATTTAGTACGATTACAACCGGTTTAATGTCATATTTTACCATATTTGCAAGCTCTTGCACCGTTAACTGATGCGAGCCCTCTCCTGTAAGAAGGATTACACGCTTACTCCTGTCTGCCATTGCAGCTCCAAAGGCTGCAGGAGTTGCCCATCCTATAGAGCCCCACATGGTTTGAGATATGTAATTTGAGGACGTTTTTAATTTCATTTTTGATGAAGAGAAAGATATAATACCCGTTTCCACCACTATTGTGTCATTTTCCTTTAAAAAATCCTGAACGAGAGGAAAAATATTGTCTGTAACTATTGGTTTATCTGATGTTTCAAGAGCTTTATATCCTTTGAAAACTTCTCTATGAAAGGGTTTTGGCTGAATTTTATCAGAATTTAAAATGGACGTCATCAAATCATTTATCCATACATCCTCATATACCGTGCCTTCCACGGTTGTATAATTTGTTTGAACATTGATTTTAAAGCGGTTATCAGGTTTTACAATAAAACCCAGAGTATTAAGGTCTGAAAATAGTGTGCCCATACACATTACAAGGTCAGCATCATCATAAACGGTCCTGAATTCTTCATCTCCGATTTTTCCATGGTTAACTCCGATATAATTTTTATTATCTTCATCAATTAAACCCTTGCCCATAATCATTGAAGTTATTTGAATATTAAATTTGTTAACAAAATCATTCAATTCCTTTTGCAAGCGGTATCTTTTCATAAGATAATCTGTTATTATAAGCGGATTTTTTGAACTGTTCAAAAGCTCAATAATCCTGTTTGATGCGGTTTTCAGGTTATCCGGATTAGATTTTATTTCAATTTTTGGGATATCATCATCGATTAATAGTCCGCAAATATCCATCGGAAGTGCAATATAGACAGGTTTTTTCAACTTTATAAAAGCCTCAAATACTCTATCTATTTCATTTTTAGCATTTTCTTCGGTTAGAAAAGCAGCAGCAGTCGTTACATTAGAGTAAATTCTTTCAAAAGCGTGATAATCAGGATTTGAAAAATTATGATGAAGCAGGGCATTTTCCTTTACTGATGCGGTTTTTGGAACCCCCGCGATTTTCATAACCGGAACATTTTCGCTATATGCCCCTGCAATTCCATTTATGGCACTTAATTCACCCACTCCAAAAGTTGTGATAACTGCGCCATAGCCCTTTATTCTTGCATATCCGTCTGCCGCATAGGCTGCATTCAGCTCATTGGTGCAGTTTATCCAGTTTACGGAAGGGTTTTTTACAACAGAATCCAGAATATTAAAATTGTAATCCCCCGGAAGTCCAAAAATATCCGTAATTCCAAGCTCTGCAAGTCTATTTATTAAATAATCCGATACTGCAATTTTCCCGCCCATTTTATTTTTCTCCAAAATTTTATCTGCTACATTTGTAATATAAATAACATTATAAATCAAGTATTAATTATTATATGAAACTTTTACTTTTAAAACAGTATTCTTAATTAATCCAAAAGGATGTTTTTATTGGAAAAAGAATATTAATATATGTTACAATTTCTTAAGATATCTTAAAGAAAGGAGATTGCCATGTGGGAAAAAGATGTAAATATCAACGATGTCAAAGAAATTTTGACCAAATCGAAGGTATATTTTGGAATCGGCGCAATTAAAAAAATTGATGAAATTTCTGCCGCCCTTAAAGAAAACGGGGTGGATAAAGTAATCGTGATTTCAGGAAAGGGTGCTTATAAAATAACGGGGGCGTGGGATTATGTAGAAGAGGCCCTGAAAAAACATAATATAGGCTATATTAACTATGCAAAAGTTACCCCGAACCCCACAACAGACGGTATAGACGAAGCAACTGCGCTTGCAAAAGAATTCGGCGCAAAGGCTGTTATTGCAATCGGTGGCGGAAGCGCGATAGACACGGGGAAAAGCGTTGCAATTTTAATGGAATATCCTGATGAAACCGGCGCAAGCCTTTATGAATACAAATTTGAAGCTAAAAAAGCAGCTCCAATCGTGGCAATTAACCTTACACACGGTACGGGAACAGAAGTAAACCGTTTTGCTGTTGCCACTCTGTTAGAAAAGAACTATAAGCCCGCAATTGCTTATGATTGCATTTATCCGACATATTCAATTGATGACCCTGCACTTATGACAAAGCTTTCAAGCCACCAAACTCTTTATGTTTCAGTAGATGCAATAAACCATGTTGTTGAAGGCGCAACTTCAAAAGTGGCTTCTCCTTATGCAATAAGCCTTGCAAAGGAAACAATACGCCTTGTTGCAAAATATTTGCCTCTTGCAATTAAAAATCCTGAAGATTTAGAAGCGCGGTATTATCTGCTTTATGCTTCACTTTTGGGCGGAATTTGCTTTGATAACGGCATGCTGCATTACACACATGCGCTTGAGCATCCTCTAAGTGCAATTAAACCTGATTTATCTCACGGTTTGGGGCTTGCAATGCTCTTGCCGTCTGTAATCGAATGCATTTATAAAGATAAAGCGGCAACACTGGCTGATATTTTAGAACCAATAGCACCCGGATTAAAAGGGGATGCGGATGAAGCCAAAAAAGCCGCAAAAGAAGTTCAAAAGTGGCTTTTTGATATCGGTGTTAAAGAAAAACTTGAAGATTTAGGTTTTAAAGCTGATGATATTAAAAAATTAACAGACCTTGCTTTTGAAACTCCTTCTCTCGGGCTGCTTTTAAGCTTAGCACCAAATGAAGCGGATAAAAATACAGTAGAGAAAATTTATGAAACATCATTGAAACCTATGTAAAATAAGAGTTTAACACAACCTAAAAGCGGCAGAAATCATCTGCCGCTTTTTTATGCAAATTTAATTTTATTAAAAAATAAAGCCGCTAAACTTAGCGGCTACTAGACTTGGGGAGGAGGTTTTGAGTGAGAGCTCGATTGCTCTCATATTATAATTTTCGGTATCTTAATTTTTTTCTTTAGAACGCTTTACTTAATATCCTCTATATGGTGGAGATTTAGACAGATATTAAATTTTCTACATTATTAGGTTGATTTAAAATACTAAACAATTATATATACTACCTCATTGTAGGGGGACATGTATTTTTTAATTTTCCCCTGACTAATTTGGAGGAGAAGAGAAGAAAATGGCAAAAAATGTTTCCAAAAAAAGTTTAGAAACGGTTGAAAAGCAGGGCTTAAGGGTTGTAACCACCCCAAAAACAAAACCTTATAACGATATTGATTTAAACAATTGGAAACTTTATTCTCATATTAAAACAGGCTCTCTGTGGGAATTTCAATCCCGTGATAAATCAAACGGCCATTCTTATGATTACCATGGAAATTACATCCCGCAGATTGCAACCCAGTTATTTGAAAGATTTACCAAAAAAAATGACATTGTCTTAGATTTATTTTTTGGCTCCGGCACAAGTGCAATTGAAGCTTTAAATATGGAAAGAAGATGTATCGGGGTTGAATTAAAGCAAGAAATGGCAGATTATGTATCCCAAAAATTCTCTAAAAGAGAACTGGTCACTGATGTAAATATAATCTGCGGAGATTCGGCATCTGATGAAACTAAGGCCAAAGTTCAAGCAAGGCTTGAAATTATGGGTAAAGAACAGGGTAAAGACAAAGCCCAGTTTGTTGTTTTGCACCCGCCTTATGATGATATTATTAAATTTTCCGATAAACCCGAGGATTTATCAAACTGCACCACAACAGAAGAATTTTATGATTTATTTGAAAAAGTGGCAAAAAATGCCTACGATTTACTTGAAAAAGGCAGATTTGCAGCACTTATAATAGGGGATGAATACAAAAATTCAAGGGTTGTTCCTCTCGGTTTTGAATGCATGAAGAGGATGGAAAATGTTGGTTTTGTAACCAAGGCAATTGTTGTAAAAAATATAACAGGCAATGAAAAAGCCAAAGGCAAACAGGCTAATTTGTGGCGTTACAGAGCACTTGCGGGCGGTTTTAACATCTTTGAACATGAATATATCATGACCTTTCAAAAGGTATAAATAATTTCAATGATTAACCCTGATTTTGAAAAAGAAATTGATATAACCATTAAAAAGGCTGCAGAACCTCAAAACAATAATTCCGTAGTAATCATCGGCGATATTAACGAAAAACTTATTAATGAAGCCCAAAAACACGGCATAAATTTAGCAGGATACAGGCATAACATTGATATTTACGGCATAAAACACAGTCTGAAAAGACATGGCAATAAAGACAGAGAAAAACTGCAAGGACAGCTTCCAATAACTGCAAAAGATATAAAAAATGCTATGGAATACGTTTATAAATATAACAGCTGTTCTTTTGGCGAAAAAAATGAACAAGGGCGGGATATTATAAAACTTTATAAACAAATGCCCGATGGATATATGCTATACATTGAAGAAATAAGAACAAAAAGACATACTTTAACATTAAATTCAATGAGAAAATATAAAAATCCGAAAAAATAAAATCGGTGCTTCTAACACTTTGGCAGGAGCTACCTGACACGTCTGGAAGAACACCGACATTATCATTATATCAGACAATTTTCGCGCTTTCAACCCTCAAGGGTTATTTCTTCCTTTTTACGAGGGTGAGGTCATAGTCAAGAGCATCGGCCAGAATAAAAGCTTCAGAGAGCCGAAAGCTATCTTTGGCAAGCTTATTACTAACTGAAACTCTTGTGTAATGTTTGCCGGTTTTTTCTGCTAAAATTTCCGCAACTTTTTTATAAGTTAAAGCTTCTTGTGCACATAAAACTTTTACAAATGTTCTTGAGTCCATTTGTAAATAATATATTTATTTGACATAAATTCCCATATTTGTTATATTATATCTTATTAGATATAATTATATTTAATAAAATTCAGTTTATTAACTTTAAGAATTATATTTAGTTTGGAAATAAAAATAATGAAAACGGAAGATATTGACAGAAAAATCAAAGAAAGGCTTAACGCAATTGAGGACAGTTTGAAAACCGTATCTGAAATTATTGCGGATATTCAAGCTCAAAAACAACTTGTTTCATATCTTATGCTTTTAAAAAACGATGGAATAAAATAACAAGAAACCTACTGCACCAAAAATTTTGGGTTAAGTGCAAGCCACTGATAAGCATCTTCTTTAGCAGGCATTTCTACTATATAAATTCCGCCATGCTTTCCTCTTTCACAAAACAACATTCCTTGCCCGGTCATCTCTTTAACTGCACGCCTTATGGTGTTTGTTGATACATTTAAAATTTCGGCAAGGGTTTTCATTGAAGGAAGCTTATCTCCTGCTTCATGGTGAGTTATCATATATTTTTTAATCTGGTCCAAAACCCTCTGCCAATCATAAGAATAGGAATTTTTTATATTTGATGCGCCGCCTTTTGGGTTTGACATAAATCTTGATTTTTCACCCGCTTCTTTTTTTAATTTTTCAGGTTCGTTTATATATCTTGTGCCGTATCTTCCCCTTAGAGAAAGGATTATTTTTTCTTTATTCAGCCTTTTCATTGCATCGTTTACAGTGCGCACAGATACATTGTACATTTTTGCAAATTCAGTGTTAGACATTATCTTATCGTTTAATTTATAATTTTTTGCAATGTAATTTTTGATTTTTATATAAAGTTTTTTTGATAAAGTATCTTTTTCTTTCTTTTCTTTATTGTCTTCATCTGTTTTTTTAATTTTGATGTCTTTGTAAT
>CAQTPN010000033.1 GCA_948888345.1 uncultured bacterium
AAAATTTACCAAATTGTGCAATGTAATCTTTAAAAATTTAGATTATTCTTTTAATAAGGGAAAATTGCTATGGGAAAATTGAAAAAATTAATTGGTGCAAGAATAAAAGAAATAAGGACAAAAAGGGGTCTGACACAAGAGCAGCTCTCTGTTAAAACAAATATCGCGCTTTCTACTATCTGCCGTCTTGAAAACGGGGTTAATATGCCGCGGGAAGAAAATCTTGAGGCATTATCGGAGGCACTTGAAGTTTCGATTGATTCATTTTTTAAATTTGAACATTATGAGGGAGACAGAAATTCCCGCATCATCAAGATTTTTGATATGATTAACAAACTTAACGATGAAGAAATTGTAATCGTTCAAAAGATTATTAACAGTTTTTTTGCTTAATTATGCTATAAATTTTCTGTTTATTGCGTTATCTTGCTTCATTTTGAATTTCTAGGACAAGATTTGTTAAATTGTAAATATTTGTTGAGAGAATTTCAAGAATTACAATCGTATCTTTTTCTGTAAGGTACTTTTCTTTCAGAACATTTATTAAAACTTCCGCCCTTTCTATGTTTTCATAGCAGGCGGTTGTAAGATGCATTAATTTTTTTGTATCTGGCATAAATTCTCCTTTTATACTAGAGCATTTTGCTCTAATTATGTTCAAATTTTATCATTAGAATTGAATTATGACAAGTTATTTTGATGAACTTACAGTAGTCTTAGCTAAAAATATAAAAAAATATAGAAAACAATCCGGTTACAACCAGATTAGTCTTGGTTTAAAGATTGGAAAAGGGTCTGATTATATTGCTCAAATTGAGAGGGGCTTTAGAACACCTACTTTAAGGAGCTTGTGCGATATTGCAAAAGTTCTTGGTGTTGAACCTTATGAGCTTTTAAAATTTGATGAGTAGATTTTGTTTTTGGCGAGGATGATTTGCTGTCATTGCGAAGGAGGCTTTGGCCGACTGCGGCAATCTAGTAATTCTTTTGTTGGTTTCTCTGGATTGCTTCGCTGACGCTCGCAATGACAGGAGGGGGTATGGATTGCCGCGCTCCCGTTGGTCGCTCGCAATGACAGGGAAAAGAACTGCTCGCAATGACAAAGGGAAATGTAGTTTTTCAAAAAATGGAGATTTTTTGCACGTTATATTTCTTAATAAACATCCTCTAATGCTTGCAGAGGAAGGATTAGAGGCTAAAATAAAAAAAGTTCAGGTGGGGTAAATAGTATAGGTCTTTTTATTTTAAAATAGATTATAATAAATGTATACAAAAAAAACGGGAAATGAAAATTTCCGCATTGCTGAATTAAACTCTTTTTGCGTGTTTATTTAATCTGTTTATTTGCAGGTTGATGTAAACACGCAAAACTTTAAGGCATCTTTATATTTATTATCAAGGTGTGCCCAATCAAAAAGAATTACACCGTTTGCTTTTAAGCCTCTTGAAACATTAATTTGTTTTAATAAATCTTCCGCCTCACCCTCCATAAAGCCTACAAAAAGCCCGGGGTAGACTGTTGTTCCGGAGGAGATTTTTGTTTTAATTTCTTTAAACATAATTTCAAAAAGAGCATCATCAGAAGTTAAAATCAAAGGCGTTATGGCATCAAGATAGTCGCCGTTTGTCCATTTTATCCAGTTTTGCTGTTTTGTTTCAAGAGCAGCTCTGTAATCAGGGAAAACAACGGCAGACAAAATAACCTTGCCGCGGGCTGCTTTGCGCATTTTTGAAAGGTATACGGTAATTTTATTCTGGCGGTATTCATTCCATTTATACCAGTAATCATCTTTATATTTAATATTAACGGGGTCTTTTCCGTATATTTTCTTAAATTCATCTCTGGCATAGCTTGTATAGCCCCAGTTTGAGGTTTCATAGCCTGCAGAAGTTGCCTTTTGAGAGCTTGGATATCTTATATAATCAAGATTTATCCCATCGGGGCCATAGTTTGCGATAATTTCTTTCACAACCAGCACCAGAAAATTATGTACTTCAGGGTTTGCAGGGTCTAAGAAATACCCGTTATGTTCAACAGGGTGAGATGCGTAACCTTCTTTTCCGGCGTTTAGTTTGTTTTTATTTCCCCAGTCGGGCCTTATTGAAAGGATTGAATTCGGGTCATTTGAGGGGTGTTTATTTCCTACATAGAAAGATTCAAACCAGATATGAACTTTCATGTTTCTGGCGTGTGCTTCTGTTATATAGGCTTTTAGGGGGTCAAAACCTGTAAAAATCGGGTTTTGGTCCGTAAAATTGTAAGAGCGCATTGTTTTGCTCGGGAAAATTGTGTATCCATGGAAATACGTTTCAAGGAAAATTGTATTAATGCCTATAGACTGCATATTATCAAGCGTGCGCCTTACTTCCTGAATATTTTTTTCAACAGGGCGCACCCATGTGCCTTTCAGCTCGTTTTCAATATAGGGAAGGGAATAATTTATTGCTATTCTTGACATTTCAATTGAGGATTTGGCATAATTAACTGCCATGTTGTCATTTGCACGGTTTGATTTTCTTAAATCCTGCTTTGCGCGTTTTAGATAATATTTTGCTTTTTTTTCACCCGGGTTTTCCTGAATTTTTTTTGCATTATCAAGAAAATCTTCCGCTTCTTTTATTTTTTCTTTGGCGGAAAATCTCCAGCTTTCAGGAGTGGTATAGGCAGTGATTGTGTTTGTATTTTCATCTATTATAATATTTGTTCCGATTTTAAGATTTGTTGTAATCCATTTTTTGGCACTGCCATGGCCTGAGATTACATATCCGTTTTTTGGAATTAAGCTGTTTGCGCCGGTAAGTTTTACTACTTTTCCGTTTTCGACAACTGCTTCTTTGCCGAATTCATTTGTACCTGTAGTTCTTCCGAAATTTTGTTTATAAACCACCAATTGCCCGGGGCCTCTGTATCCCGGGAAACCTGCACCTTGAGCGTTTATAACATTTGAAGGGTAAATTGCGTTAATTTTATAAGAAGATTTTGATATAACTCTTTCATTATTTAATGTATTGCGGTTATCAACTTCCCATGTGCTTATCATGGGTGAACTTGCCGCAGAAGCTGTATTTTGTGCTTCTGAAACATTAAATAAAACGATTAGTAATAATATTAATGTAAAAACTCTCCTCATAACCTCTTTATTTTACATTAAAAAATAAAATATTAGCCATATTTAAAAAAATGTAATATAATAATTTTAAGAATAAAATATGTATTACAGGAGAAAAACCCGCGTATGGCAGGCAAACACCAAGATACAATACCTATAGAGGTTTGCATATTAACAAAAGAACATAATATCAAGGGCACGGTTCATGTTTCAAAATATACAAATACTAACCGTGAATTGACAGACCTTTTAAATGATAAGGAAAAACGTTTTCTTGCTGTAACAAATGCTGAAATTATGGGCAAAGATGCCTCTGCTCCGAGGCGTTATGACTTTTTAGAAGTGCATGTTGATGCAATTGTTATAGTTCACCCTTCAAATCAGGTGTTATTCAAGGAAACATCAAAGGCGCAGGAAGATATTATGCGCTTTAGAGAATTGAGGAATAAACTTTCTCAAACAAAACCGTTTTAGATTTAAGGCTTAAATGCCTTATAGTATACCAGATTGCAGGCTTTTAAAGCCTGCTTTTATTTTTCAAGACTTTTTTAAGGGGTGAAAAAGTTTTCAATATTGATATTTAAAACATTTGATATTTTAAATAATGCCGGAATGCTTGGAATTGCAATCCCTCTTTCAATTTGAGAAATGTAAAGGTCATTTAAATCCGCTTGAATACCAAGGTCTTTTTGAGTGTAGCCTGTTTGTTTGCGATATTTTTTAACATTCTGACCGATAATTTTTCTTAATGAGTTTAAATCTCTTGCCATTTATTAATAATAAATCTTTCCTTTTGCATAAGTAAAGTTTAAAACTTCATATTTCCTTCATTTATATTAAAAATTTGTTTTTGGGAAGGGAAATCTTGTATAATAAAAATTGAAAAGGCCAAAATTTTGGCTTTAATTGTGCATTTTATTATAAAATGCCTGTGATATGCGACTTTTATTAACCTTATAGTTTTATACGGTTAAAAAAAGAGGCGCATTAGGTTACAAAAACGCGCCTTTGAAAAGTTGTTCATCTAAAATTTTGTTTCAGCCCTGAAATTTTTCAGGGTTTTTATTTAATCAAGTCTTGTACTTTTGTATTCAAGGATTACAAAGCCATTTCCGCCTTTTCCGCCCGAGCCTTTAGTGTTGTTTAAAACAGCACCGCCTCCGCCGCCTCCGCCGAATATGCCGTCTCCGCCATCCGGTGAAGCTGCTGTTGATTTAGCGTTGCAAATGCTTTCATAAAGGGGTGAAGCAATTGCAGAGCCGCCGCATCCCGGGCGTACAGGGCCTATGGTGTTGTCGCTTCCGTCGTTTGCTTTAATATTCTGGCTGCAAACAGTGTTTCCTTCGGCATCTTTTACCTGAAGCATACAGGCAAGATATCCGCCCGTGCCGCCATAGTCGTCATTTGCTTTTTGCCCCAGTATTATATTTAGATTCCCCTGAACAAATTCTTTGTATAATTCGTTATAATTATCCGGCAATTTTATTTCGCCGCCGTGGGTATCTATTGCGCCGTTGTTTCCCTTTATACCGCCTCTTGCCTCAAGGGCTACCGTTTTTCCGCCGGATAGCAGGCTTACGGTTGTTTTCCCGCCGTTTCCGTTAGTACCTTGATTTGCTGCGCTGTAGCCTTCACCCGCTGTGGCATTTCCGCCAAGGCCTATTCTTATCTTCATTACTCTTTTTGAGGTGTCGCCGTCAAAGTTGGTTACAACTTTCTTTACAATCTCTCCTGCAGTACCTCCTGAACCGTTTGTTCCGCCCCATTCAATATATATGTAACCATTTGCACCTTTACCGCCATATCCGGGTGAACCATTGTTTACGGCAACCCCGCCTCCGCCACCACCACCTGCTCCATAACTATTAGTTGGTGCATTAACTCCGTCTGATTGCGACCCTGCTCCACTGCCGCCATTTAACTGTGTTCCATTCAGTTTAGATGAAGTGCCGCCTGCTCCTCCACCGCTGCCGTTAGATATGGTGCTGCCTTGAGAACCATTTTTGCCACCGTTTTTATAATCAATTTTTGTCCAATTTAGATATCTTGCAGAAGAATTGAAATTTGTTGTTTTTAAGCCCCCGCCATATCCTCCGCTATTTGAAATGTATGTATCATCACTTTCGTACTTGCCGCCTTTTCCGCCTGAAACTGAATATGTAGTACCATTAATGATGATACTTGTCGCATTTCCGTCTTTTCCGTTTGCGGCAGGCAGGGTCTGAATATCTCCGCCGCTTCCAATTTGTATATTTATTGTTTGTTTTGGAGTTACATCTATTTCTCCTATCCAGATTTGACCTGCGCCCCCGCCCCCACCTCCATTTGCGGGTACGTTGCGCTGACATTTTATAGCAGGGTAATTATAATACAGTCGAAGTGCGCCATTTTTACCCGAGCCGCCGGTATGGCTGGGAGTAGTGTCGTAATCGCCCCCTTTACCGCCATTGCAGTAATTTGTTCCAAATATATTAGATACTGTGCCGCCAATGCCGGAAGATGCACTATGTGCTGAAGAAACATGGACTGTTCCGCTTGTTCCGCTTACACCGCCATATCCGCTTCCGCCGCCGCCACCGCCTGCATCACAGCTCCCGCAGGCCTGATATTTTTGACCTGCTAAACCGTTATTTCCATTATTTATTCCAATAAGAGCCGAAAGTTTTGATGAGTAGCTGCCTCCTGTGCCTCCATTTAAAATTCCGCCACCCCCGCCACCCCCGCCAGCACCATAGCCGCCACCCCCGCCGCCACCCCCGCCGGTATTGCTATAACTTTTATTTCCGCCTCCTCCTCCACCTCCGCCAATTTGAAATAGTATCGTGCCACCTGTACCTGCAGCGGTTGAAATTGTGGTCGGACCACCTCCTCCTCCACCGCCACCGCAAGCATTGGTATTATCGTTAGTGCGCCCGCCACCACCACCGCCTCCTCCCCAAACAGAACCGCGTCCGCCTCCACCTGCGGTTTTTCCGCTTTCAAATGTTCCTCCGCCCCCGCCCAAAGATAGTAATGTAGTTCCATTTCCAGAAAGACCGTTTTTTCCTGTGGTAGCTAATGCTCCACCCCCGCCATTGCCGCCGTATGTTCCCCCGCTCCCGCCACTGCCCGGAACAGCATCTGTTTTATTATAAGCACCAGCACCTCCCCCTCCACCGTTATATGTGCTTGCAAGACCGTTTTCATTTTGCCAGCTTCCGCCCCCCCCTCCGCCGGAACCTAGTTTTACATATATTGTAGAAACGTTTAACGGGATATTTATATCCTTTACATAACCGCCCGAACCACCGCCTCCACCTCCGTTGGCATCTCCGCCTCCGCCTCCGCCGCCTCCGCCGCAAGCCGTTACTTTAATAGAGCTTAAGTAACTGGTATTAGGAGAGTATGTTTTAGTGCTATCTACAGCAGAAATCCATTTGGTGGCACCTGATGCCGTGCAATTTGTATCAAGCTCAGGAACTATTTTAGAAAAACTTTCTTCATTATTTGTAACAAAATCTTTATATGTGTCTTCACCGTTTACAGTTACCCAAGTGTCTCCTCTTCCTCCGCTTGCACCGCCTCCGCCGGCACCTACCATGAATACTCTAAGCTTTGTAACGTTGTCAGGTATTGTAAAATTTTGTGAAGATGTAAATTCTTTATTGCCGTAAAGGGCATCTCCGCCCGCTCCACCGCCGCCCATCATTGTAATTCTTACCTGATTGGCATCTGTCGGGATAGTAAAATCAGTGTCTTTGCTGAATACGGAAATTACCGTGTCTTTGTCGTAGTCTGCAGCTTCGCTCATTACTTTTATTTCCTGATTTGCCATTCTGCGGGTCATTACAGGGGCAAGGGCCGCCATAAGTAAAGAGGCTACTAATAAGGCCATAAGCATTTCTACTAGGGAGAAAGCTGCTTGTTTTCTTGGATTTTTAAGATTGATAATCCCGTCATGCTGAACCAGGTTCAGCATCTTGTTGATTATGGATTTTTTACACCGTTGTTGATTAGATCCTGAAACAAGTTCAGGATGACGGCTGCGCCGTTCAAGATGGTGGCTGCGCCGTTTGGGATGATAAAATATATTGAGTTCAGGATGACGGCTGCGCTGTTTAGCAGAACACGCAATGACAGGGAAAGATGCGGATTGCCGCGCTCCCGTTGGTCGCTCGCAACGACAGGAATAAAACTCGCAATGGCGGGACCGGAGTTTGTAATTAAACATTGTCATTGCGAGGGAGGCTTTTGCCGACCGCGGCAATCCATTATGCATTACATTTTCTGGATTGCTTTGCTGACGCTCGCAATGACAGGATTGGGGTTTGTGATGACAGGTATTGATATTATTTGATTGTGTTGAATTGTACGGTTTAAAAATGTTTAGCATATTTAACATTCTCCTTAAAATACCTAGAAATATGTATGATTATTGAATATTACCCACTTGGTGTTACATGTGTGTAATGGAATATTATCATGATAGCACTAGAATTACATGTATGCAACAGCAGGATAAAAAGCTATTAAAATTAATAGGTAAAAGAATTAAAAGGCTTCGGATTGAAAGGGATAAATCTTTGAACAGTTTTGCCTTTAATGACTGTTTAATAACTTCTGCAACGTTAAGCCGTGTTGAAAACGGACTTGTGGATTTAAAATTTACCACATTAATTAAAATTGCAAATGCGCTGGATATTCCTCCATCAAAGCTTTTGGAGAATTTTGATTTTAAATATAATGAATTATATTAAGGGAAATTTGATTAATTTTGTCATTGCGAAGGAGTGTTAACGACTGCGGTAATCCAGTGTTATGACTTTTTGCTATGTTCTTCTGGATTGCTTCGCTTCGCTCGCAATGACAGGAGAGGGCTCGCAATGACAGGAGAGGGCTCGCAATGACAGGGAATTTATCGGATTTAGGGATTGGGGTTATTTATTTTTTCTGTATTTATTTTGTTTTTTCATAAATAATATGCGTTGAATAAATTCGCGTTCGGAATTTATGGATAAAAGAAGTTCGAAGGCCTGTTTTATATCTGTATCCATTGCGTTTAGTCTGGTTTCAATTATTCTGTCAGTGTCCATTTGTACCCTTTCTTTTGCTTATAATGATAATTTACAGCTTTATATGGCACATAATGTACCACCTGCATAATAAATTTATCACTAAAATAAGAATATGGCAAATATTTCTAAAGAAATTTCATATAGAATTAAAAAAAAATTAAAATTTTACAGACAAGATGCCAAACTTACGCAAACTCAGCTTGCTTTAAAAACAGGCTTTAGTTTAGATTATATTTCTGCCATAGAACAGGGGAAAAGGTTTCCCAGTATACATTCTTTATGCAAAATAGCCGATGTTTTAAACGTTGACCCTCATGAGTTTTTAAAACCCTAATATTGAAATTTTGAATTAATAATGTATAATAAAAATATATAGGGCAAGGGTGCTGGAACACCCTTTTTAAAAACCCTAATGTTTATTTTTTAGTTTAAGCACTATGATTATCAATAAGATAGTCATTAGTGCTTTTGTACTTACTACAATAAACACTATTGCCTCACCTCCTTTCCCAACTTCATTCTGCAGCAATGTTGTTTGGAGGGGGATTTGGCCTTTAGGGTTTACCTGTTCTTATTTTATAAATAAATTTTTACTTGTAAATCATTTATAAATTGTAATTATAATAATTAAAATATAAACAAATCCGTTGAGAATTTGAGGTTTTGGGATTGAATAATATCTTCATCAAATACGGTTCCTGTTGTTATTCCGAATTTTCCCGCCTTGAAGAATTTAGGCGAATATTGAATACCTACCTCATGTTCGTGGATTTTTGAATCGTATTTAAAACTGTTTGCAAAGGTTAAAGATAAATCATCACTCAGTCTGAATTTTGGAGTAATATAATATTTTTTGGAATTTATGCTGGCATTCGGGTTTTGATATTTAATTTCCATTCCGCCCGTTAAAGACAGCCGCCCGTCAGGGTTAAGCACAGCACCTGTTGTTGTTTTATAATCTTCAACCATATAATCGTTCAGGCTTGTTGAAGAGCCTGAAAAAAATGAAACACCGCCTATTTTATGTTCAATTCCGCTTTTTTCCTTTTCAAAAGTCTGCCTGTATATTGAAGGCAGGCTTCTGTCTAAATTTAGCTGCATCTTTTCAGGAGTAATAAAAATTTCATCATCGAACAACTCTTCTTCATAAGCAAAAGAAGGGTGTATCAATGATGAAATTAAAACCAGTATTAAGACAATATGCTTCATATCAAAATTGTAAACTATCATGTTTAAA
>CAQTPN010000034.1 GCA_948888345.1 uncultured bacterium
ATGTTCTTAAAGATTTAAGAGCGTTTAATGTTGCATTAGCAGCATTTAGAGGAGATTTTGAACCTAAAGATTTAGATAAAATATTCTCAATTCCTGATAATTCAAGCACTGCACGAACTGCGCCGCCCGCAATTACACCAGTACCTTGAGAAGCAGGTTTTAAAACAACATTACCTGCGCCTGACCTGCCTGTAATCATATGCGGAATTGTAGTTTTGAAAATAGGAACTGTGATAAGGTTTTTTCTGCCGTCTGCAACAGCTTTTTGAATAGCAACAATAACTTCAGCTGCCTTTGCAACGCCCATTCCAACCTGTCCTTTTTTATTTCCCACAATAACAATTGCACGGAATGACAATTTTTTACCGCCTTTAACAACTTTTGTTACACGACGGATTTGAACAACCTGTTCTTTCCATTCTGATTCAACAGGTTCAACCGTTTCAATTTTTCTTCTTCTCTGTCCTTTTCTTTGAGGTTTTAATTGCTGAACTTCAACATTTTCCTCAACTGTTTCTGTTGTTTCTTCAACAACTTCTGCTTTTTCTGCTTCAACGGCTTGAATTTCTTTTTCTTCGCTCACGTTTTTATTACCTTTCACTTTGTATTTTACTTTTATGTATTACCCTAAAAAATTAAAAACACCAAAACACCTTATTTTAAAGGTTATTTTTGATATTTGAGATGTTGGGCAGCCGATTGGATAACGGCTTATTTTTTCTGACACCCTTATAATACATGCTGAAATATTTTTTGCAAGCCCAATGGAACTCTGTTATCCAGAGCATCCGGAATTATATAATTTTCATTCAGCTCATCATCACCTACAATTTCAGCTAAGGCAAGTGCCGCCTTGATTTTCACTTCATCATCTATTTTTTTAATCCCGTTTTCCAATACCCCCTTAAATAGCCCGGGGAAAACAAGAGAATTATTTATCTGATTATTAAAATCGCTTCTGCCGGATGCTGCAACTTTTGCACCCGCTTCAAGTGCTAAATTTGGCAATATTTCAGGCTCAGGATTTGCAATGGCAAAAATAACGGCGTCTTTTGCCATAGATTTCACCATATCAGGGGTCAAAAGCCCGCCGGCACTTACCCCGATAAATACATCCGCCCCCTTAATGCCGTCTTTCAGGCTACTTTTAAAATCTTCAAAATTGGTAATCTGTGCCATATTCTCTAAAGAAGAGTCATTCTCTTTTCTGCCTTTATACACGGAGCCGAATTTATCAAACATTAAAATCCCGTCCCCGCCACGCTTTTTTGGGTTAAGATATTCTCTCATCTTAATTAAAAGCTTACAAATTGCCTGTCCTGCAGCACCTGCACCGGAAAAAACAATTCTAACCTTGTCTAATTCTTTATCTGCAGTCTTAAGAGCATTTAAAAGGCCCGCCAATACTACAATAGCAGTTCCGTGCTGGTCATCATGAAAAACGGGAATATTTAATTTTTCAATCAAATTTTGTTCAACCTCAAAGCATCTTGGTGCGCTGATATCTTCAAGATTTATCCCCGAAAAAGAGTTTTCCAGCAAATATATAATTCTCTCAATTTCAGAGGGCACCTGTGTTTTAAGACAAAGAGGCATTGCACTCACCCCGCCTAAATCCTTAAATAATACGGCTTTCCCTTCCATTACAGGAAGCCCTGCTTCAGCCCCTATATTCCCCAGACCAAGAACCGCACTGCCGTCAGAGACTATTGCAACAGGTTTTATATTGTTATTAAACATCCCTGAATGTTCAACAGCCTTTGTTTCTATCACACCGCCAAGAAGGTGTCTCAATTCAACGGGTTCAAAATCCTCAAACTTCATATCCCCCGATAACAGGCATCCTTTGCTTCTTTTTGGAATATCAAATGCCGCATCATAAGCTCCGCCTTCAATCAAAGCTTTATCAACTCCGATAAAATTCGGCATAATATTTTCAACAATAAAATCTATTTCCCCGTTTTTAAGCTCATTTTGTTTAATAGCCAGAGGATACGCATCCGCATTGTATGTTTCTTTTAAATATACTGCACGTTTTAGGGCTTCAAAATAATCAAAAGCAAGAACGGCAACTGAATTTGACCTGTTTGTAAGGTCAAAAACCTTATCATAATCTTCATATATGGCAGTAGAACTCTTTGCCACCCCCGGCGTATAAATAAGTGCCAGAAGCTTTTTATTCTCAACTCTCACTTTTGATACAATTTCAATTACCTTCATATTCACTTCCTGAAAATCTGCACCATATCTGATATTTCACTAGCCAAAAACTTAGCGGACTTTGTTTTCTTCCCCTTTTATAAGGCGTTTAATGTTTTCACGGTGAAGATAAGTCACATATATCGCAGCAATTCCGCAATAACAAACATAAGAAACGGGTGCTTTGAATAAATACATTAAAAACGGCGATAAAACAAGTGCAATAATTGAACCTACGGAAACATATTTTGTAAAATAAGTGATAATGCTCCAAACAACCGCTAAGATAAGCCCAACCTGCCAGTTTAAAGCAAGAATTGTTCCAACCCCGCTTGCAACAGATTTTCCGCCTTTTCCTCCAAGAAATACCGGCTTTGAATGCCCTATTATTACAAAAATAGCCGCAATTACAGGATAAATTCCCCATGCTCCAAACGGTACAAAGTGTTCCGCTAAAACCACAGGCAGTGCACCTTTTAGTGCATCAAGAAGCATCACGACAAAAAACCATTTTTTGCCTAAAACTCTCTTGACATTAGTTGCCCCCGTAGAGCCCGAACCCACTTCCCTTATATCCTTACCCGTTTTAGCCTTTACAATCAAATATCCTGTCGGAATTGACCCGATTAAATAAGCTGCAAATGCCGTAACAAACAGCATTCCCCAAAATATACCATTAAATTCCATCTATTTATCCTTCTCTTTTCTCTCCCTAAATGACAGTCTGACAGGTGTTCCAAAGAACCCGAACGCATCACGGAGTTTTTTCAATAAATATCTTTTATAAGAATCTTTTATCAAATCTTTATTATTAATAAACAGCACAAAAGTAGGCGGTTTAGCCTTTACCTGTGTTGAATAATAGATTTTTGCAAACTTTCCTTTGATGGAATTCGGCGGATTAAGTGCCACCGCTTCATTTACCACCTTATTTAAAAGTCCAGTCTGAACCCTTTTGGCGCGTTCTCCTGCAACATCCGATGCTGTCTCAAAGATTTGATTCAATCTCTGGCCTGTTTTTGCACTTATAAAAATTTTCTTTGCATAGTTTAAAAACGGTGCTTCTTCTTCAATTTGTTTTTCCAGTTTATGAGTCTGAACATTTTTAATCAAATCCCATTTATTAAACGCCACTATAAGCCCGCAGCCGGCCTCTTCAATCGTCTGAGCTATTTTTTTATCCTGGTCGGTAAGCCCTTCAGTTGCATCTATAACCAAAAGTGCAACATCCGCCTCCCGAATTGCCCTGATGGCACGGTCTACAGCAAATGCCTCCACCCCGTAATCCACCTTTGATTTTTTCCTGATGCCTGCGGTATCTACAAGAATAAATTCCTTATCTTTGTAAATAACCTCTGAATTAATAGTATCGCGGGTTGTGCCGGATACGGGAGAAACTATCGCCCTGTTTTCATTCAATAAATTATTTAATATAGAGCTTTTTCCGGCGTTTGGTTTACCTACAATAGCTATTTTTACAGCACTTTCATCCTCTTCAATATCGGATTTTTTCTCAATATCTTTTGTGATTAAATCAAGTAAATCACCTACCCCGCCTGAACCATGAAGTGCTGAAAGCCCCATAGGCTCACCTATCCCGAGCGCATAAAAATCAGATATATTGCCTATTTCTGCCATTGAATCCATTTTATTCGCAACAAGAACAACCTCTTTACCAGATTGCCTTAAAATATTTGCAATATCTGTATCATAAGGGCTTAATCCTGCCTTTGCATCTACCACAAATAAAATCGTATCTGCTTCATCCACTGCAAGTTTTGCCTGAGAAAAAATATTATTTACAAATTCATCATCATCATTGGTTACAATTCCGCCCGTATCAATAAGAACAAATTCTCTATCCTGCCATTCGGCATCAAAATATATTCTATCGCGGGTAACACCCGGCATATCATCAACAATAGAGCGTCTTTCGCCCAAAATTCTATTAATAAGGGTGGATTTTCCGACATTCGGCCTGCCCACAACAGCTATAAATTTACTCTTTTTCATAAAATAAATTTTAGCATGGAAAAAAATATTTAAAAAATTTTCTTCAACATAAAGTAGATAACTTTATGAAATAAATTCGGGTTTTTATACTCTTTTACAGGACGTTTCCAGTTGCCGTTTAAAATTATTCCAATATATTCTTTAGTATAGTCTTCAAATTTTATACCACGAAACCTTGCAAAATGATATTCAATTCTTGAGTGAAAAGTTTTAAAAAAAGGCTCCACTGCCATTTCAGAAACAAGTTTACATTTTTGAAACCACGCATTGTACCAGGTAAATTCAAACGGTGAAATTTCAATTAAATCCTTATATGATAAGCCTTTTTTGCTCATAAAATCTTCTTTTAAAGACTTTAAAACCTTAGAATTTAAAACCTGCATCCCATGGCATGTGCGATATCTTGCATCATCAAGGCCAATTTCATCATAAATCCGCTTAATATTTTCTTTTCTATATTTTGTAAACCTTTTATAAAATTTTTCACAGGACAATTCTTTATCCTGAATTAGCACTGTATAAGGCGTTTTATCATCCGCCATAAAATCTTTTTTATAAAAATCTCTTATGAATTGAGCATCAGAATCCACACAAAAATAATTTTCTAAAAATCCCGTTTCAAAAAATGTGAGTTTACAGATTTCTTGATTTATATACCCTGCGCCATACCCGCCAAATCCTTCTTTTACAAGGTACTTACCGGCAAAACTTTCATCCGTTATAATTTTAACATTTGAACCTTCAAATTTTTTAAACAGTTCAAAATCCTCAGCAGGAACACTTGTATAAAATTTAACATTATCCCTATTGAATTTATTAAAAGAATTTAAAAGCCTCTCAAATCTCTTAACATCCTTATTGTAGCTTTTACAGTAAATACCAAAATTTTCGCTGTATTCTTCCATCTTGCCCGCCCGATAAATATTAACAAAGTACTATTATCTGATTTTAACTCAAATTTTTAAATAATTGAATTTGTTTTACCTTCCTCATCATCACAAGTACCCTCCAATCCTGTCATTTCTCCCCTCTTGTCATTGCGAGCGACCAGCGGGAGCGCAGCAATCCAGAAATAACACCCTCTCTGGATTGCTTCGTTAACACTCGCGATGACATAATCAAATTTTGGTCTAATAACCACCACTTCTTAAAAGATTTTCAGAAATCTCATAAAGCATTAGAAGTTTTTCAGAATTACCTTTAATTTCAGGTTTATTTATATTTTCAGATAATTTTTTATATAGCATTTCTTCTTTACATTCCTCATGGAATAAAAACAATTCATACAAATCAACATCTAAAACTTTAGCCATCTTTTCTAAGGTAGCAAATGAGGTCAAAGTTTTTCCATTCTCAATATTGCTTATAGCAGGAGTAGATAGACCCATTAACTCTGCAAGTTTTTCTTGGCTCAAACTCCTATCACAGCGAAGCCTCTTAATATTTCGCCCAATTTTTTCTTTTACACTTAGCATATTATTTATGATAAATGTTTACTAGAATTAACAACATAAATAATTAGTTAATAAGTTGAATTATTTTAACTAATTATTTATAATAAAGATTAATACTTAAATTAGTAAATACAAAAACTTAATTCCAGACAGTTAGAGCATGGAAAATATATTAAATATAATCAGATTAAACAACAAAATTTCATGCTCTTTTTTTAAAAGGAGATAAAATGACAACCCAAAAGGATTTTCAAAAAATAATAGAAAAATATGATTTCAATAAATTAAATCCTGAATGCACAGAACTATTTGATATAGCTCAAAAATACCTGTTTCGCAAAGAAAGAATAACAAAATGGTACCTAAAACTACTGTATCAAGCTGCATATAAGCTGGCTCTATTTCTTGCAATGATTAAATCAAAACCTGCTTTGAAAAATCGTGTATGGAAATAATAAAAAGGATACCTGTTTTCAGGTATCCGAATTAAGGTCAAAAAGGGTGAATCTTACAATAACTGCTTTTATTTTCCCGTATTTTATAAAACCCAAAAAAAATTAAATTTGCTATTTTTTACATTAATATTACAATTAATTTACATTAATATTAACTGGAAATACTAATGTAAAAAAGTTAGCATATTAAGTATGTTGGGAGTTTTGACAGTATTTTCAAAAAACATACGCAGATTAAGAAAATTATCAGGCTTGACGCAGGAAGGTTTTGCAGAAAAAATCGGACTGCAAACAAGGAGTCTGACTGATATTGAAAATGGTAAATATCTGCCAAAGCCTGCCAATATTGATAAGATATGTTCAAACCTAAACATAACGCCAGGAGAACTTTTTAAATTTCCGTTTGATGTGGCTGATGATGAAAAAATTGAAATGATAAATCAAATAAATGAAAAACTTGCGGTTATGAATTCCGAGCATATTAAGATATTTTACAATATAATCTCTCATGCGCTGGATTAGAATGTAAATGGTTAGCAAAACTTTACAAATTATTAAAAATAAAAAATTCGCAAAAAAATTTCTTTACCGATTTTATAATTGCAGAGTCTGTTGACATTATCAATTGTTTTTATTACAATTGTAGGGCTGTAAAATTATAAATACAGCAAATTAAGGGAACAGGAGGTTTTATGATACAACCTATCACCTCACATCAAGCCATAGCAGGAGCTACCAGAGTAACAAACCCTGTAACCTTTGGTAAAAGAAGCCAAATAGCTTATCAAAATCAAATGAACAGATTTGAAAAAGGCGAAAAGCTTGACATAAACTGCTGCGGCACGAGAGAATACAGTCTTTGCGGGCAAAAGCTTAATTTCTTAGCCTAAAAATACCGTGTTTAAAGGAAATTTGGCGTTTTGTAATTTTTAATTGCAAGACGCCTTTTTTAATGCTAGATTTTACATATGTTTACAGGATTAATTCAACACATAGGAAAGATTTCCGATATAAAAAATTCAACACAGGGAAAAATAATCAGTGTATCCATTGATATTAAAGAATTTCAGGAATTTAATAATGTTAAAATAGGAGATTCCATAGCACTTAACGGGCTTTGCACAACGGTTATCTCCTTATCAGGCAATAGTTTTACGGTTAATTTAATGAATGAAAGCCTAAAACGTAGTATTTTAGGGGATTTAGAACGTTCAAATCCTGTAAACCTTGAGCTTGCAATGACTGCAGGAGGCAGATTTAACGGACACATAGTACAAGGACATGTTGACACCGTCGGAAAAATTCAAAAGGTAACCTCTGACGGCTTTTCAAAGGTTTTTTCGGTATTGTGTGACACAAAATATATTGTTGAAAAAGGTTCAATTACCCTTAACGGCGTGAGTTTAACCGTGTCAAATGTCGAAGATGGCCTGTTTGAAGTTAGTTTAATCCCGCATACTCTAAAAAATACAACATTTCAATTTTTGAAAGAGGGAGATTTTTTAAACGTAGAATATGATATTCTGGCAAAATATATTGAAAAATTAACATTTTTTAAAGATAATAATTTTGTAAACAATTCTTCACAAAAAATTGATGAAAAATTTTTACTTGAAAATGGGTTCTAATTCTTATATATCAAGAATTTAAGACCCAAAGGGAGGATAAAAATGGTAACATTTAGCAAAATTGAAGAAGCTATTGAAGATTTTAAAGCAGGAAAACCCGTTATAGTAGCGGATGACGAAGATAGAGAAAACGAAGGCGACCTCATTGTTCCGGCTGATTTTATCACTCCTGAATGGATAAACTTTATGGTAACAAATTGCAGAGGGTTGGTCTGCCACGCTATAACCCGCGAAATTGCAGACAGGGTGGGCATTTCACCGATGGTAGAACATAACACCGATGTTAAAGGAACAAATTTTACCGTATCTGTTGATGCAGACCCCAAATATGGCACTACAACAGGAATTTCAGCTTTTGACAGGGCAAAAACAGTTGAAGTTATAATTAATAAATCCGCACAGCCAAAAGATTTGCGCCGTCCAGGACACATTTTTCCTTTGATAGCAAAAGAAGGCGGGGTTTTAAAAAGGGCTGGACATACTGAAACCGCGGTTGATTTGGCCCGTTTGGCAGGGCTTACGCCCTCAGGTGTTATCTGTGAAATCTTAAATCCTGACGGCACAATGGCAAGAAGAGACGAGCTTTTTGAATTCGCTAAAAACCACAGTATAAGGCTGATTACAGTGGCAGACCTTATCAAATATCGTATAAAAACTGAACGCCATGTCAAAAGAATGGTTGAAACCCACTTACCTACTGAATTTGGAGATTTCAAAATATACGGCTATCTTGATGAATTAACAGGTGTGGAGCATGTGGCCCTTATAAAAGATGACGAGCCGGCTAAAACTCCAATCGTCAGAATGCACTCCCAGTGCCTTACAGGCGATATTTTTCATAGTTTAAAATGCGATTGCAACCAGCAGTTGCTGGATTCCATTAAACTTATAAATGATTATGGAAATGGTGCCGTAGTCTATATTACAGACCATGAAGGCCGCGGAATAGGCCTTATAAACAAGCTCAAAACTTATGACCTACAGGAAAAAGGGCAGGATACCGTTGAAGCCAACATTTCTCTGGGCTTTAAAAGTGATTTAAGAGATTACGGCACAGGCGCGCAAATCCTTGTAGATATTGGCTATCGGGAATTTAAACTCATTACAAATAACCCGAAAAAAATAATCGGGCTTGAAGGATATGGGCTGAAAATCATTGATAGAGTGAGTTTAGCACCAAAAATTAATGAATTTAACAAAAGGTATATTGAAACAAAAAAAGTTAAAATGCACCATCTTTATACATCCGAAAGTAAACAGGCTGCCAAAATCGTTTAACAGCAAGGATATACGGAATAATTTGTTAAATCATGCCATTTCATGGTATAATTAACTAAAATTTACTTGCAAGGAAGGTAAAACACCTTAAAATATGTATCAAGCGACGGTTTTAGAC
>CAQTPN010000035.1 GCA_948888345.1 uncultured bacterium
TATTAAAAGAAATCAAAGAAAAAACTTCACAGCTTAAAACCAAACCCGGTTTAAGCGTAATACTTATAGGAAATAACCCTGCAAGTACCATTTACGTTAAAAATAAAGAAAAACAGGCACAAAATGCAGGATTTAATTCAAATATTCACAGAATGGATGAAAATACCTCAAAAGAAGAGCTTTTAAACCTCATTGAAGCCCTAAATAACGATGATACGGTGGATGGCATCTTATTGCAATTACCCTTGCCAAAACACCTTAATCCGTACGATTTTCTTGATAAAATTGACCCGAAAAAAGATGTGGACGGCTTTCACCCGATTAATGCAGGAAAATTAATGTTAAATGAAAACCCTTACGCGCTTCCCTGCACCCCTAAGGGGATAATCACAATGCTTGAAGAATATAAAATACCGCTTGAAGGTGCAAACGCAGTAATCGTCGGACGCTCAAACATCGTTGGAAAACCTCTGGCAGGGCTTTTGTTAAACAAAAATGCAACCGTTACAATAGCCCATTCAAAAACAAAGAACCTCTCTGAAATTACAAAATCAGCAGATATATTAATTTCAGCCACAGGACAGCCTGATATTATAACAAACAATATGGTAAAAAAAGGTGCCGCCGTTATTGATGTCGGCATTATAAGGGATGAAAACGGCAAATTAAGAGGAGATGTGGATTTTAATAACGTTAAAAATACTGCAGGGTATATAACCCCTGTCCCCGGCGGTGTCGGTCCTATGACAATTGCAATGCTGATTCAAAATACATATAATCTTCATATTTTAAGGAATAAATTATGATAAACAGAAGCCTTCCAGTTAATAAATTAAGAGATGCATGGGTTGAAATAAACCTTGGAAATCTTGAATTCAACATAAATTCAATCAAAAAGAAAATAAAGGAAACTTTACCTGAAAACATTAATATGCCAAAATTAATGGCAGTTATAAAAGCAGATGCCTACGGACATGGAAGTCTAATGTGCGCACCGGTTTTAACCGCCTGCGGGGTGGAAGCTTTCGGCGTTGCAAGCGTGGATGAAGGTCTTGAATTAAGAAATAATAAAATAAAAGAACCTATCTTAGTACTTGGAACCGTTCCCATCTGGGCATTTGAGAGTGCTGCAAAAAATGATATAACCGTTTCAATATTTAATCAGGAGCATCTTGAGGCTGCAAAGATTCTTTACGACAGAACAAAATTAAAACTCAAAGCCCACATAAAAATTGATACCGGAATGAACAGAATAGGTATTCAAACAAGCTATGCAGCCGATTTTATAAAGAAGGTTCAAAACGCGGATTATATTGACCTTAAAGGAATTTTTACCCACTTTGCAAACGTTGAAAATCCTGAAATTTTAAACCTTCAAAGAAAAAACTTCAAAAATGTTATAAATTTAATTGACACAAAAAACCTTACAATTCACTGCCAGAACAGTCTTGGCGCATTTATTGACCCCTGTGTAAAATGCTCCGCAGTAAGGCTCGGCATAATTTTATACGGTCTCTCCCCCTTAACGGAAGGGAAAAACTGCGGTATTGAACTTCCTGAATTAAAACCTGTGATGGGTCTAAAAGCAAGGATTACAAATATCCACACAATTGAAAAAGGCGAAGGTGTAAGCTACGGCTACACTTATATTGCAGATAAAAAAACCCGCGTTGCAACAATTCCCATAGGATACGCTGACGGTGTTTCAAGAAATCTGTCAAATAAAATAGAAGCAGGCTTAAACGGTAAAAAAATTAAACAAATCGGCCGTGTTACGATGGACCAGATTATGTTTGACATCACAGATATTGAAGATGCCAAAGTGGGTGACACTATAACCCTTTTAGGAAAAGATGAAAATAATTACTATTCAATAGATAAATGGGCAAACCTTTTAAATACAATCAACTACGAATTAACCTGCAGACTGAAAGTAAGGCTGCCAAAAATCTATGTAAGATAATTTATGAAGCATACAAAAATAATATAATGATACATCCCTTAACACTTTTTATAAATTACTGGCGCAAAGGCAGAAATTATGATAATAAATAAATTGTGCAGTATTGCTAAAATTAAAAAGAAAACAAAAGGAAAAAGGAAAAACTAAAAATGAGCACATCTCAATCTAATGCACCTGAAGGAATTTTATGCTCTAAAACCCACGAATGGGCGCTCGAAGAAGATAGTATAATAACTATCGGGCTTACAGACTATGCTATAGAGCAATTGGGCGACATTGTATTTGTAGAACTGCCCGAAGTTGGTACAGAATTTGCCAAAAATGAAGTTTTCGCAACAATTGAATCCGTTAAAGCCGCATCAGAAATTTATATGCCTGTCGGCGGAAAAATTATAGAAGTAAATGAAGAGCTTATAAATTCTCCCGAACTTATGAATGAAGATGTCTGGGAAAAAGGATGGCTGATAAAAATCGAAAGCAGCACATATCAGGAAGATTCCCTCGGCCTTCTTGAATATGAGGACTATAAAGAAGAGGCTGCGATTTAGAGGTTTGTTAAGAAATATTACAATAATATAAAAAATATATATAAAATAGTCAATTTTTTCATATAAAAAAACTTTATATAAGTACAAGAGAGAGCCAAAAGAGAAAAATTAAAAGATAATATATAACGGAGGAATTAAACCAATGGCAAGAGTACTTATTTCAATGCCCGAAAAGTTTTTAGATGAAATAGATCAAGTAGCGGATACTGAAAATCGCTCACGTTCGGAACTAATCCGTGAAGCACTTCGTACTTATATTCACAGAACCAAAATTCGTGAAAATACATTTGCACAAAAGAATGCAAATATCTTGGAAGCCCTGCTTGATTAACATCATAAATTGATTTTAAGGAGTTTAAAAGAGGAGAAAAGTTTTAGTTTAAAGCACCCCTATAAAAGGGGTGCTTTTTTGTGCTTAATTTTTCGCAGCATTTTTATTTCCATGCCTTTTTCCATGCCAAAAGGCATGGAAATAAATTAATCGTTACATTTCTTAACTAAAAAATTAAAAAATTAAAACCATGGAAACATGTACCCCCCATGGGTTTTGCATGTATCAAATCATGGAAAGCCATGTGTAAAGAATATTTTGGACGGGTCAATTCCTTAATACATAAGCCATGCAAGCCATATAAGCTTTGTTACATGATGTTAATAATTGGCTAAAATACACTTGTATCCTAGCTCTTAAGGGTTATAATAGTATTAAATTCAGTTAGGGCAAGCCTTTTCAAAAATCAAAAGGCTTCATGTTCGGGTAGTGCTTATTTTAAGCAAAGATGGAGAAAAAACAAGTGCTCAAAAGTAGGGATATGGGTCGTGCAGTTGCAGTTAGAAGATGGACAACAACAGCAATGGAATGCTACAAAAGAGGATGCAATTGCGAAGGGTGTTTTTACACTGATTTCTTTGGCAAATCTTCGCAAAAATGTCAAATGAAAGCTTCTGTGTTAGAATTAGTCAGAGTTTTAGGCAAACCTGACATTGAAATGCAGCAAATACTAAACGATTAGGTTAAAATCGGACAAAAGGCCGTAATCGGGTGAATACAAGGGTGTTAATCTATTGAAATTTAAAGCCGTAAGGCAAAAGTTCACTCAATTTATAAACAGTAAAATCTGTGTCATCTTCCAGTATTACCGAAATATCATAGTTTTTGCCATGCATCATGCTAAATTCATTTAACCATTGAAGGCAAGCACCGCAAGGAAGGCAGTGCTTCTGGTTAGGGCTGAATACAGCAATTGCAAGAAGCTGGCTTTTTTCACCTGCGCTGAGTGCTGTAGAAAGCGCATTTCTTTCCGCACAAAGTCCAAGTCCGTAGCTTACATTTTCAATATTTGAACCTAAATAAACATTGCCGCTTTCAAAAAGTACCGCTGCACCCACTGCAAATTTTGAATAAGGTGAATAGCTTGTTTTGCTTGCATCATTTGCCCTTTGAAGGAGTTCTTTAAATTTTGTTTTCAATTCTTCCATAGAAACAGTTCCATTTCAAATCTAGTATTACCGTATTTTGTAACATCCTGCATCAAATCGGGCCTAAAAGCTGCCATATCTTGCGTTTTTACCAAAATATGCGTTATTCATTTTTTCATGCCCTATACTTGTATTATCGCCATGACCTGTAAAAACTTTAATTTTATCATCAAGCTTAAATAATTTTTCTTTTATGCTGTGTTCAATTTCTTTAAAATTCCCCGTAGGAAGGTCACACCGCCCTATTTCTTCATAAAAAAGCGTATCTCCGGAAAATAAATTATCCTCAATTAAATAACATAAAGAACCCTTTGAATGCCCGGGAGTTGCAATTATTTTAATTTTTTTTCCGCAAAAGTCGATTTCTTTAGTTTCATCAATAAATTCATCGATATGAACGGCCTCAACTCTTCTGTGGCCGAATAAATCACACTGTACCGCAAGATTTTTGTATAATTCTTTATCATCTTTTGACATTAAAATTTTCACATCGGGATATTTTTGCTTAAATTCTTTCAAACCCATACAATGGTCAAAATGCGCATGGGTTATTAAAATGCATTCTAATTTTAAACCTTCTTTTTGAAGAAAATCAAAAATTGCATCATTTGAACCGGCACAGTCAAATAATACCGCACATTTTGAATTTTCGTCATATAAAAGATAATTATTTGCCGCAAATTCATACGGAATAAACTTTTTTACAATCATTTTTTACCTTTTGTTTAAATTTAGTTCCAATATTTTAACATACTTAAACATTTTACAAAAGGGTTTTGAGGTTTATTTACACGGTAAATTGTAATTAAAATTTGCTGAATATCTTCTTCAGTCAGGTCAAAATGCAGCTTCAGGTCATTTAAATATTTATTTAAATGATTTTTGGCAGATTCCATATTTTCGCTGAATTTCTTTTTGAAAGGGTTCGTAAATTTTTTGCCGCCCTGTCCTAAAAAGCGGGCTGTTAAACAATTTTTCAAACAATTTTCAAAACAATCTTTTGATAAAAAACCTTCATAAAAACGTTTTTTCATAAAATTTGCACCTGAAATTAAGTGCCGTTTGCACTTTTCTACACATCTCACTACACGCTTTAAAACCTTTTTCGGGCTTTACAAATTTATAATAAAATACTTAATGAAGAAATTCATTCCCTTTTAGTTTAATATTTTTTCAAGCTATTTCTTCTTGGATGGCAAAATATTTTCAAATTTAAACACATAAGGTTTTTGAACTTCTTCTTCATCTTTTAGACCCAAAATGCGTTCTAAATCAGTTTTTAAATTACCAAGGTCATCATATTTTTTCAAATTACCGTCTATTGCAATTGAAATATCGCCGGTTTCTTCAGATATAACAATGCAGGCACAATCAGACATTTCAGTAACCCCGATTGCCGCTCTGTGGCGCGTGCCATATCTCCAGCTGAGTTTTGGGTCCTCTGTCAAGGGCAAAAGCACCCCTGCCGATTGAATTGTATCATTACAAATCACTACAGCCCCGTCATGAAGAGGAGTTTTGGGGTGAAAAATTGTCAAAAGCAATTCTTGAGAAAGATTTCCGTTAATTTCTACCCCGACATCAGAATGGCTCAATGATTTATCATCCTTCTGGAGCACAATTAAACCCCCTATTTTGAGCCTTGACATATACTTAATCGTTTCAATTAATTCTTTTACTATATCAATGTCTTCATTCCGCCTGATATAAGCCTTTTTGCCTGATAAAATACGGCTTAAAATATCATTTTGCCCGATATATCCTAAAAATCTCCTTAATTCAGGCTGAAATATAACAATCAGCCCTACTGTTACAACAGATACAAGGGTTTTTAAAAACATTCCGAAAATCTGAAGATTTATTTTTATCAAAAATTCAGAAAAAAGCCACATTACAAGAAGCCCAAAAATCCCTCTCACAAGGGTTTCAGAATGCGTTCCCTTAATATATCTTTTGTAAACAAAAACAAGTATTAAAGCAAGAATTACAACTTCCGCTATATTCACACCCAGCTGCCCCCCGCCGAATGTGCGGGAAAATTCAAAAAACTGCCTGAATAAATTTTGGTATAAATCGGTAAAGTCCAATTCTTTAAACCTTTTCAATTAACAAAAGTAAATAAATTTTAAAGGATTACATCATTTTGAACTAATTGTTCGTATGTCTCCCTCTTAACTATAATATCAGATTGGGAATTATTTACAAGTATCATTTTAGGTTTTAAAACCCTGTTGTAATTACTTGACATTGAATACCCGTAAGCTCCGGTATTAAAGACACAGAGGATGTCTCCCGCTGCAGGCGAATTTAATTCAATATCCTTGATTAAAATATCTCCGGATTCACAAAATCTGCCCGCCACAGTTACCTTCCGGGGTTTATTTTCCGGCTTCCCGTTAGCAATTACAGCCTCATATTTGGCACCGTACATTGAAGGCCTTGGATTATCAGCCATTCCGCCGTCTACTGCTACATATTTTCTTCCGTTAGGCACCTGCTTGGAAGAACCCACTGTATAAAGCGTAACCCCCGCCGTTCCTACAATTGAACGCCCCGGTTCAATGTATAATACAGGCTCTTCAATATCATACATCTCACAATGGTCTTTGACGGATTTTTGAATAACATCTGCTATCGTATAAACTGAAGGCGGGCAATCCTCTCCGGTATAAGTAATTCCAAGGCCTCCGCCAATATTTATTTCATTTAATTTAAGGTCAAACTTATCGTTTATCCTCTTTAATTCGCGCAATAAAACTCCAATTTCATCATAATACACCCTTGTTTCAAAAATCTGCGAGCCTATATGCGCATGAAGCCCCATTATTTCAAGGTTTGTAAATTCTTTTAATATTAATTCAACAGCTTCATCAATCTGCACAAGGTCAAATCCGAATTTTGAATCAAGATGCCCTGTTTGAATATACTCATGGGTGTGGCATTCAATCCCCGGAGTAATGCGCAGAAGCACCTTTTGTACCTTATCAAAAGATTTTGCAACTTCATTTAATAAAGATAATTCAAGAAAATTATCCACACTTACTCTTCCAACACCCAATTCCAGAGCAAGAAGAAGCTCATCTGTCGTTTTATTATTGCCGTTAAAGGTTGTCATTTCCATATTTACACCCGCCTTATTAACGGTATAAATTTCGCCTCCCGAAACAACATCAAACCCGAACCCTTCAGAATGAAGAATTTTCGCTATCTGAGCCGTCATTAAAGCTTTTGATGCAAACATCATATTTATTTTTTTATAATCTTTAAATGCCTCTTTGTATTCTCTTGCAATGGCTCTAAGGGTCACTTCATCCATAACATATAAAGGCGTACCGTATTTTTCAACAAGCTCAACCGTGTCACACCCTGAAATTTCAAGATTTCCCTTTTCATTAATTTTAGTATTTAAAGGCCTTATATTTTGATTAACCGTATTGGGCATATCTGGCATTATCTTTTTAACTCCTTGCTAAATCTTTGCGATAATTGTAACATAAAGATATTCAAAGTTAAAAAGGAAAAAATTTTGAAAAACAATAATACAGGCGAAAACACAGAAAAATCAAATATTTTAACCTACAAAAACATAATTTTTGCAATTATGCTGATTCTGGTTTTAATATTTTTATCAAATATCGCAGATATAGCTATAATGCTGTTTATAGCCTTCATTATAACCTGCGCCATTGACCCTGTTGTAAATTTTCTTCAAAAATATATGCCCCGCGTACTTGCTGTCGGGCTTGTATTGTTAATGATTATTACAGGAATTTTACTTATCTTCATACCACTTTTAACCTTAACAATTGAACAGGGGATAAATTTTATAAAACACATTCCCGAATATATCCAAAACCTTGAAATATTCCTTGAAACCAACCGTTTTGGAATTTTAATTTCAAAATATGTAAATCTTGATGTTATAAATACCGCAAACACAGATATAACAAATATTGCAAGCGAAATTTTATCAAAAGGCGCAGATATCTCAAAACTTATTGCAAGTTCTATAACAGGCTCTATTGCAGTAGCTATAATGGTTTTCTACCTATCATTTGATGCAAAGCTAATGAAGCAAAGGTTTTTAGAGTTTTTCCCGCCAAAATTTAAAGAAAAAGCTGAGTATATAATTGATTCAATTAAAACAAAAGTAGGGGGGTATGTTTTCGCTCAAGTCCTCTCTATGCTCGTTGTCGGACTGTTCACATTTATAGGATTATTGATTATAGGCCATTCTCATTCACTTTTAATCGGCTTTTTAACCTGTATTCTTGATATTATTCCTGTAATAGGTGCTACAATTGCAGTTTTAATTGCACTCTACACAGCACTTGGCGGCGGTTTATTCTATGTAATCTTAACGTTTGTAATAATGTTAATAGCCCAATGGCTCCAAAATCAGATATTCAGACCCATTTTATTCGGTAAATTTATGGATACCCACCCGCTTTTAATTATCGTTTCTCTGCTTATCGGAGCAAAATTCATGGGCTTCTGGGGAGTTGTGCTTGCACCCGCAATGGCAAGTATAGTCTGCGTTTTAATGGATGAACTTTATATTAAACCTATAAATATGAAAGAAAACTCTAAATAAGCTTTATAACTGGATTTTAGATAAATAGATGGAAAAATTTTTATACGAAAGATTAAAAAATAAAACCCCGAAAATCAATGCATGGTTTGCATTTCCCGCCATTGAAAGCTTTGGAATGGCATCCTTAGGGTATTTATCTATCTTTAAACAAATTGATTTAATGGAAGATGTTTTTGTTGAAAGAATTTTTTCAGATACAAAAAACACTGCTGCAAACCTTGAAGATGTAGATATAATAGGTTTTTCTAACTCTTTTGAAATTGATATTTTAACAATTTTAAAAATGCTTTTGAAGTATAAAATTCCACCTCTGTCTAAGGACAGAGGCGAAGAATTTCCTCTCATTTTTGCCGGAGGCCCTGTACTTACTGCAAATCCGGTACCTTATGAGGATTTTTATGATTTTATAAGTATCGGAGACGCTCAAATTACTTTTGAAAAAATATTTCAAATTTTAGTTGAAAAAAGAA
>CAQTPN010000036.1 GCA_948888345.1 uncultured bacterium
GAAAAAAACCTTGCGCTCTGTGCTTTTTAAAATTTTTGACTGGATTTATACAAAGTTTTGTTTCGGGGTTTTGCAAAATCTCCCGCGCAGATTTGTAAAATTTCTTTTTGTGGGTGCAATTAATACACTTTTTGGCTATTCAATGTACGCTCTTTTTGTGACATTCGGGTTTAACCCTTCAAATGCACTTTTAATTTCTTATATTTTGGGCGTTTTCTGGAATTTTAAAACCACAGGCTCTATTGTATTTAAAAATAAAGACAATAAATTAATCTTCAAATTTTTTGTTTCATACGTTTTCACATACTATGTGAATAATTTTTCGCTGAATTTTCTGATTGATAACCTTCATATTAATAAATATCTTGCAGAGGCGATTGTTGTCCCTCCTGTTGCTGTCTTATCCTTTATCATTTTCAAAACATTTATTTTTAAAGATAAGAAGTAAAAAATTTAATCTTCTGTATTTATATAAATTCCTTTTATAAGTTCTTCAACTTTGAATGTTAAATCATCAGCTTTTGTATTTAATACTTTTGAAAATGCATAAATACATTCCATTTCTTGGGTATCGGTATTTTGGCTGCAATATTCTTTTAATAATACGGTTAAGGAAAAAATATCATCCGTCAATTCTTGAAGTTTTTCATATCTATTTTCCTTAGGTCTTCCTTTTTCATTTTTATTGTGTTATCAACACAAGTTTATTTCAATATTAACATTACAATGAAGATATGGCAAGCAATAAAAGGCAAGTTAGGGAAAATCTTAAAAATAATATAAAGATTTACAGAAAAAAGCTTGGGTTAACACAGGTGGAGCTCAGCGTTCAAGCTGATGTTTCAAGTTATTATATTTCCGATATAGAAATTGGTAGAGGAAACCCCAGCCTTGATACGTTGTGCAAAATTGCAAATGCGCTTAAGGTTGAAGTTTATGAATTATTGAAATGATTATCTCTTTGTATTTATTATCTTTGGAAGCTTAGATATTAAAATTTATTGGCAATCTGGCAACACTCATAGAACATCTAGACTCACCTTTCATTGTTCGCGAACTCGTTGGCATTTTAAGTCGACGGAAATGCCAACTCAAACAGTGCTCACTCTATAAGTTCGTCAAGGTGTTCTTATTCGCTTATGCTTAATGCCATAAATTTTAATATCTAAGCTTGCAGGTTTTTAATTAATTCTGTCATTGCGAGTGACTGAAAGGAGCGTGGCAATCCAGAAAGAGGATATTGGGGTAACTGGATTGCCGCAGTCGCCTGAAGGCTCCTTCGCAATGACACAACAGTTTTTAACATTTTCCCTATTGTTTTGTTTGATTAATTTATCTTACATCAATCTTTGTTATAACGGTCAAAAAGCCAAAAAGCTTGTATTTTACAATATGTCTTGAATAACATATCTTAAGCAGTGTCACATTAAAAAACTTTATATGGCACTTTAGTCATTTATTTTATCCTTCTTTAATTTAAATACTGTGATTTCAAAGCCGTCACGCTTTACTTCAGGGTCTTTTATTGTTTTTACATAATCGTAATTATATATAATAAACATTGCAATCTTTTTCCCGTAATCGTTTCCGAAAACCCCTCCCGCCTTTGTTACATAAACACTGTTTGCAACAAGCATATAATCGGGCGGGTTTTTTGCTAAATCGGAAATTATATTCTCTTCCCCGAAAGTATCTATCATGTGCGGTATTAAGGCATAATATTTTAAATTAGCTTCCCTGTCTGCTAAATAGTTAAAAATAAGCCCTTCTTCCGCTATAAGAATTTTCTTATCTTTTGGAATTTCATTTTGAATATATAAAAGCGTATCGTTAACTGTTTTTGCAAGTCTTTTTTCTACGTATAAAGTTCCTTTTGAAGTATTTATCCTATAGGGCATCTTTTTCCCGTAATTTATAAATATGTAAACAAAATACATTGAATACATTATAAAAAATATGCAAAGTGCAGCTTTTACCTTGTTTGTAAGCTCTTTTTTGAATATAAACGGCGAATATTCAGGCAGTAATTGAAGGAAAAAGTAAATAAATCCTATCCACCAGGGTATAAGCATAAAATTTCCAATATATGCAAGACACAAAAGCGTATAAGACCTGAAAGATATAAGCCAGCTGCAAAAAGCTATAAGAAAATAAGTTTTTTCCTTATGCGTAAAATTTAATCTTTTATATTTTATGACTTTTGCAAGAAAGATTATAACAGCACTTATTGTTACAAAATAAGAAACAAAGCTTAAATCCATAAGCACATAAAAAGTTTTCATCTGAAATATTGAAATAACTTTTACAATAAAAAGCCCGATGAGTAAAAATACTGTTCCTGTAGCTATTTTAGAAAACATATTTTTAAGCTTTGAGATTTTATTGATTGAAAAATATATGTATGAAAACAAAATTCCGCCGTATAATAAAAAGCTGAATAATGAAGTTTGTATGTGCTTTAACACCCATGGTTTAAAGCTTTGCGGCAATACCCCTTCGTTAAATATTTTAACAGACGGTGCCTTTGAAAAATTATTTAAAAATATTGCCTCTTTATAAAGTGCATCAAAAGTTCCCCCTGTAAGAAAATAAATTAAAAACATCCCTGCAATCGGTGCTGTAAAACATCCTAATCCTTTTAAAACTGTCTTAAAAGATTTACTTTTCACTGCCCCTATTAAAGGAATAACGGTAAAAAGTATAAAATCTAATTTAAATGCCGCGGATAACCCTATTAAAAAGAAGGATGAAAGAAGGTATTCAGGTTTTTTGTTTTCTCTGTATAAAATGTATGCAAGCAGTGATAAAAGGCAGGCGCAAAAGGCATAAATAAATGAATATGAATAAGGAAACAGCCAGCTTGATGTAGAGCTTGAATTTGTAACCCTGAATACAAAAATTTCCATAATTGTAAGAACGGTAATAAAAGCCGCTAAATCTGAAGAAATCTTTTTTACGATTAAATAAATTGCGGAAAGTATAATAACGCTGTTGATAATTGCGGCCCAGTACAGCGTTGTAAGAGAATTTCCAAATATTGAATATAAAAGTGCATTAAAATAATAAGCTAAAGGCGGATAAAGGTTTGTAATATCACGGTAAAAAACTTTTCCCTCTAAAACTGCCCCGGGGAGCACAGCCTCTCTAAAACAGTCATATACCATATGCCCCCATTTTCCCCAGCTTAAAAATACTCCTGTAAAGAAAATAATTAAAAGCATCAAAGGCAAAATGCAGGTTTTATATTTATTAAAAAATTCTTTAACATTTTCCATCATTAAATTCCTTTAAGTTTATATATGTTAATTTCATATGCCCCTCTTATTTCAGGGTTTTTGATAGTTTTTATAAAATCATAGTTATAACCTATAAATGCCCCGATTTTCTTTGCGTAATTAATTCCGAAAACCCCGCCTGTTGTATGGTATACATTATTTGATACAAAAATATAATCCGGCGGATTTAAAATAAACTCTTCAACTATCTTATCTTCGCCAAATCCTTCTGTCATAAAGGGGGTGAGGGAATAATATTTTAAATTTGTTTTACGGCCTGTGAAATAATTAAAAATCAGTCCTTCATCTATAACAAGCAGTTTTTTATCAGACGGGATATTTTCTTCAATAAAATTTATCCCCTCTTTTATGGTGTATCCATAATTGTTATTAACGTAATAAACGCCTTTTTTATTTTCAATCTTATAAATTTTTGTCCTGAAATCCGATAAATAAATGCTGAAAAATAAAAGGGCATAAAGAATAAAAAATATACTTAAAATCTTTTTTAATCTGCCGTTTTCAAAAGCCTTTTTAAAATATAGAGGTAATAATTCAAAAACAAAATATATAAATCCTGCCCACCATACCGCAAGCATGAAATTTCCGATATACGCACTGTATAAAAGTGCGAAGGTTCTAAATGATATTAAAAATGCAGCAGCTGTGATTAAAAAATAAAATTTTTCACACCTTAAAAATTCAATCCTCTTAATTTTTTTTGTAATGAAGATTATTAAAGCTGAAATTGTAACAAAATAAGATACAAAGGCTAAATCAAAATTTTGTTTTGTAATTTGATATTGAATAATAGTATCAATTTTAAAAACACTTATGTATCCGATGAGTGCAAGGATTATTACTGCAAGGTTTTGTATCGGGTTTTTAAGTTTTGATGCTATTCGTTTTGAAAAATAAATGTATAAAAGTAAAATTAATGAAACAATTATAAACGTTAAAAATGACTCTAAAACCTTAAAAATTACGTTTAAATTAAAAGACTGCGGCATAGCGTTTTTATTAAATACAACGCTCAAAGGTGCATTTGCAAATGCACCCAGTATTTTAATTTCTTCTGCAATATCGCTGAAAGTTCCTCCTGACAGAAGATAAATGCAAAGGCTTATTAAAAACGGTGCAATAAAGCATAAAAAAGCTGCAAAAACGGTTTTAAAAGATTTATTTTTAATAAAATCACATACAAGCCCGTATAAAGGAATTAGTATAAATGCTGTAAAATCGAGCTTGAATGCCATAGAAAGCCCGATAAATAAAAATGATAATAAAAGGTATAAATTTTTATCGTTTTCTTTGTATAAGATATACATATAAAAAGAAATAAGACAGCTTGAAAATGCATAAATAAAGGAATATGAATAGGGAAAAAGCCAGGAGGCTGATGTATTCATAACCTTAAATACAAAAATTAAGATAATTGAAAGCACCGCAATAAAAGCCGTAAAATTTGAAGAGAATCTTTTAATAGTTAAATAAATGACGAAAAGTATAACAATTGTATTTATAATTGCGGCAAAATACAGTGTGTGCAGGGAGTTTCCGAATATTAAATATAAAAAAGCATTTAAATAATGCCCTAAAGGCGGATACAGGCTTAAAATATCGCAGTATAACACCTTTCCATCTAAAATAGCCTGAGGTAAAAAGGCTTCTTTGAAGCAGTCATAAATTAAATGCCCCCATTTTCCCCAGCTTATAAAAACTCCAAAAAAGAAAACAATAAATAACACAAGAGGCAGGATGTACGCCTTATATTTATTTAAAAACTCTCTCAATTTCCCCGATTATCCTTAAAAGTCCGTCTAAATATTTCAGGTCTATTATACCACACAATTTTTCGGGATTTATATACAAGTTTACGCTAAATTAATCCCAAACAGTCATGCTGAACTTGTTTCAGCATCTTGTATCAGTAAGACCCTGAAACGAGTTCAGGGTGACGATTTTATATAGTTTTAGCGTAAACTTGTATATAAATCCCAATTTTTCCCTATTGTTTGTATTCTACATTGATAGTATAATGTTTTGTGCCGAAGCTTATAATATTTAAATATGAGAGGAAAAATATGGAAGTTATGGAAAATCTGCTATCTGAAAGAATTAAATCTACCCCCCCTTCTTTTGTAAGAAGTATTTTAAAAACAGCAGCTGACCCTAACGTCATTTCTTTTGCCGGAGGCCTTCCAAATCCTGTATCTTTCCCGCAGGAAGAGCTTCTTATTTCAATGGAGCGCATTACAAAAACTTATTCCGATAAAGTTTTTCAATATTCTATAACTGCAGGCCTGCCTGAATTAAGACAATATATAGCGGAACGCTACAATAAAAAATTCGGCCTTAATCTTGATGTTGATAATATTCTAATCACAACAGGCTCTCAGCAAGCCTTAGATTTAATCGGAAAAACCGTTCTTGATGAAAAAGACGGAGTCCTTCTTGAAAAACCGAGCTATCTCGGGGCAATTCAGGTATTTTCTCAATATATGCCTGAATTTCATACGGTAGATTTAACCCCTGATGGACTTAACATTGAACAATTTAGGGAAAAATTGAAAAATAATATTAAATTAATCTATGCTATTCCTGAATTTCAAAACCCGACAGGACTCACCTACTCTGCTAAAAACAGAGAAGAAATTTTTGAAATTATTAAAGATAAAAATATTGTTCTTGTTGAAGATGACCCTTACGGTGAATTAAGGTTTCAAGGAAAGCACCTTCCCTACATTGGTGCCGGCCGTTTTAAGAACAGTATTGTTTTAGGTTCGTTCTCAAAAGTTGTAACCCCCGGCATGAGGACAGGATTTATAATATGCCAAAATAAGGAGCTTTTGAAAAATATTTCTGTTTCAAAAGAAGCATCAGACCTGCACACTAATATATTTTCTCAGTATTTAATCTGGGATTATTTGATGCACAATGATTTTGAAAAACATATTGCAAAAATAACGGAACTTTATTCTAAACAGGCTCAATCAATGCTTAATGCTATGGATAGATATTTTCCAAAAAATGTTAAATATACAAGGCCTGACGGCGGTATGTTTTTGTGGGTAACTTTGCCTGAACATGTTAGTGCACTTGAATTATTCCCGAAAGCTTTAGATAAAAAAGTAGCCTTTGTTCCCGGGGACCCCTTCTATATCAATAAAAGAAACGTTAACACGCTGCGCCTGAACTATACAAATGCAGACTGCGATACGATTGAAGAAGGGATAAAACGCCTTGGCGAACTTTTAGAAGGAATTTAAATGTTTTTATTAGATAAACCCTACGTTTCAAAGTATTTGGAAGAAACTGCGCTAAAAAACGGTTATCCTGTTTTAAAAAATGCAGCAGCGGATGAGCTTGAATTAAATCAGGACTTAAATTTCTACTGCGAAGGGTATGCGGTAAATCAAATTAAAGAGGGTAAAAATCCGCTTGTTTATTGCAACAGTGAAAATGCAATAGATTGGATTACAAAAAATCTTGATTTTACTGATATTCCGAGGCAAATCGGCCTTTGCAAGGATAAGGTTCAGTTTAGAAAATTAATTTCAAAAATTTATCCAAATTTTTATTTTGAAGAAATTATTCTGGATAAAATTGAAACGCTTGATTGTTCAAAATTAAAATTTCCCCTGATATTAAAGCCTAAAATAGGATTTTTAAGCTTCGGTGTGTATCCTATATATAATGAAGCCGATTGGAATAATGCCGTTAAGACTCTGAAAGCGGATATTGAAAAATACAAAGAAATTTTTCCAAAATCTGTTGTGGACACATCATCTTTCATAATAGAAGAGATGATTTTAGGGGATGAATATGCGGTAGATGTATACTTTGATAATGCCGGCTCTCCCGTTATTTTGAATATCTATAACCACCCCTTTGTATCAAAAGATGATGTTTCAGACAGGCTTTATTTCACATCAAAAAGAATGATTGAAGAAAATTTAGAAAAATTTACAGCGTTGCTTGCTAAAATCGGGATGGCTCTCGGGCTTAAAAATTTCCCCTGCCATATTGAGCTCCGCGCTAATGAAAGAATGGCAGTTCCTATTGAAATTAACCCTATGCGCTTTGCAGGCTGGTGCCTTTGTGATTTAGCATATTATGCTTTTGATATAAATCCGTACACATTTTATTTTGAGCAAAAAACCCCCGATTGGGAAAATATTTTATCTAAAATGGATGATAGCCTTTATTGCTTTACAATAGGGGATAATCAGGGAATAAAAAATATCAAAAATGTTGATTATGAAGGGTATGAAAATTTACTTAAAGAAAATAACGGTACACTGTTTGAATTAAGGAAAATTGATTACAAAAATTTCCCGATTTTTGCCCTTGCCTTTATAAAACTCCCTGATAAATCCGCCGTTTTTAATATCCTTAAGGCAGATTTCAGTAAATTTATTGAAGTTTAAGTCTTTTAATGAGCATCAAAAAGGGATTGGCTCAAGACCAATCCCTGACTTGTTCTTTTGTACCTGAGGAATGGCTTAAAATCCATTTGTGCCTCATAAAACTTAGGGTACATTATCATTATGTGCTATAATCGTAGAAAAGTCAAGTGCAGAGGTGCTTTATGTATGAATTTGAAGAATTTGAATATGAGTTTAGTAAAATATATAAAAGATTATTAAGGCTGGAATTATTACTGAAGAAAAAGATAAAAGAATGCTCGCTTGCGGTGTATGGCGATGATGTTATGGAAAAATTCAGCAAGTTTTTCCATAATCCTAAAATTTATAACAAATATAAAAATGATTATGATAACAGAAATTATTTTATAAATATTAGAAATGATAAAGAACTTCCAAACTCTTTGAAATTTATTAATATAATAAATATTTTAACATTAAGGCACCTGCTGCACTTTATTTTTACGGAAGAGGATTTTAGAGTAAAAGAAATCGTACAAAGATTCTATGCAAAAGAAAATATTAATTTCATTGAATTAAGGAAAGCGAAAACTTCATTAATTAACCTTAGAAATTATATTGCTCATTTTGATTTTAAAAAGTATAAAGCAAATAAGAATGAATACTTGCATTCCCTGCTTCTTTATGAAATAAGCCTCGGCTGCTCTCTTGGAAAATATGATTCAATCCCGCTCGATTTAGGTTATAAGCCAAGCCTTATGCAGATAATAAAGAAGATATACGAGCTTGCTCCCGAACTGTTTAAGAAAGATGTACCGCATTCAAGCTTTCCGTATAATAAAGACAGAATGATTGTTGATATGTATGAAGATATTGCAGTTTTAAACGGTTGGGAATATTCTGAGTTAAAATCTCAATGGGATGTGATTAGAAATAAATATGCTTTTAGTCAAAAAAAACAAGAAACTGAAAATTTAAATGATTTAGATATAGATATGCAAATTTCATTATTTGGTGAAAATTTTTGAGTTTAATTAGAATATCATCTCACCGGTGTGTAATCTATTTTTGATATAACGGGTCTTAAATTATATACTAAAAAAGGACAGGTTTTTTAAACCCGTCCTTTAATATTATTCTGAAACGATGACTACATCATTCCGCCCATGCCGCCCATAGCACCCATATCAGGCATAGCAGGTTTTGTTTCTTCAGGAATATCTACAACTGCAGCTTCTGTTGTAAGCAGCATTGAAGCAACACTTGCTGCATTTTCTAAAGCAGAACGTGTAACTTTAGCAGGGTCTACAATTCCTGCTTTAAACATATCAACAAATTGATTATTTAAAGCATCGTAGCCGTATGCA
>CAQTPN010000037.1 GCA_948888345.1 uncultured bacterium
AAGTATAAGAAGAATTTTAGAAACCCGCCTTAAAATGGTTGGCTATGATGTTGTAACAGCTGAGGATGGCGAAGAAGCAGTAGAAGTTTATAACAAAACAATGCCTGATTTAGTAATTCTTGATGTTATGATGCCAAAAATGGATGGCTACGGCGTTACAAGAGAAATAAGAAGAACATCCGATGTTCCGATTATTATCCTGACTGCTTTGGGGGATGTATCTGAAAGAATTACAGGCTTAGAATTGGGTGCTGATGATTATGTTATTAAGCCTTTCAGCCCGAAAGAGCTTGAAGCAAGGGTTAAAGCAGTATTAAGGCGTACAACAACAAAAGAAATTTCCGTACCATCCGGCAAAACTGCTAAAAATGTTATTACAACAGGAAGTATTAAAATTGATACGGCAAGGCGTCAAGTTTACAGGAAAAATGAAAGAATAAGATTGACAGGCATGGAATTTTCACTCCTTGAACTACTGGTTAACAATTCAGGACAGGCTTATTCCAGAAATGAAATCCTGCAGCATGTTTGGGCTTATCCGCCGGACCATCGTATTGATACAAGGGTTGTGGATGTTCATATTTCAAGATTGCGCTCAAAACTTGAAGCTGACCCTGCAAATCCTGAATTAATCCTTACTGCGCGCGGTATAGGATACATGTTTCAGAGAATAAACTAAGATTAATAAAAAATTATTATCAGCATATGTGCTCCGGATATTTTTCGGGGCACATATTATATAAAGGGCTTTTTGAATGGAAATTCAATTAATTAAAAAAACGGGTACCGAAGAGGGTAAAAATATTCTTGTTATAGGTGTTTTTCACGGGGATGAAGAACAGGGGGAAATACTTATAAATAAATACCTTAAGCAGCATAAAAGTTCTGCGGCAGCTTCTATAGCGGGGGAAGAAAATAGAATTTACGGGGGAAAAAATAATCTTTACTATATTCCGAGGCTGAATTTTTCAAAAACCCGTACAAATAAAAACGGGGTGGATTTAAACAGAAATTTCCCGACCAAAAACTGGGGGGAAGATACCTCCGGGGCGGGGGAAAATGCGGCGGATTATTTTGGGGGAAATGAGCCGAACAGTGAAATTGAGACAAAATTCATTGTTGATTTAATGGAAAGAATTGATTTCAGTGCAATTATAACAATTCACTCGCCGTATAAAATTGTAAATTATGACGGAGACAGAGATGGAGAGGCTTTAAAGTTAGCACGGAAAATTTCTGAAATGACGGGGTATCCCGTGCAAAAGGATATAGGATATCCAACTCCCGGGAGTTTTGGAACTTATGCGGGGGCAGAAAGGGATATTCCGACAATTACAATCGAGGTGGATGAAGATGAACCTATCACCTCTTTATATCCTAAGTTTGAAAAGGTTTTTAAATATTTAGAGAATGAATATTAGAAACATATATCAGATGTTGATATGTTGCTTTAAATGGCAGCTATAATACAGAGGCCGGGTTGACAAATATACCCATAGGGGGTATTATGTAAATAAGATAGATACCCATAGGGGGTATATTATATTAAAGGAGAATTTTATGTCTAATTGTTCAAATCCTAAATGCAAATGTGTTAATTGTACATGTGGTGAAAATTGTACATGTGATGGTGAGAATTGCAATTGTCCGCCCGAAGCAAAAGAAACTGAAAAGAAGTAGAATTTTTGAATTTAAAAAACGGGGTACAGGTAATCTTGCCCCGTTTTTTGTGGTATAGTTTAGTCTATGAATAAAAATAAATGTGAAGATAAAAAACAAAATCCAAACCACAAGCATGTGCTTCCAAGGCTGAACCGCGCTATGGGACAGCTTGAGGGAATAAAGAAGATGATAAACGAGCAGAGATATTGCCCGGATATATTATTGCAGTTAAAGGCTGTTCGTTCTGCCATAAAATCGATTGAGGGAAATATTTTACAAACTCATCTTGAGCATTGTGTCATAGAATCATTTAATAATAAGGATGATGCCAAAGAAAAGATTCTTGAAATTAAAAAACTTCTGGATAAAATTCAAAATTAAAGCCCCTTGTTATAAGGGGCTTTGGTGATTTTAAATTAGTTTGCAAGTTGAATTTTATCTACATCAACGATAACGCCGCCCTGTTCTCTTTCAAGTTCTCCTTCAATAATAACGGTATCTTTCGGGCCTGCTTTTACGCCATTCCAATCGTCGTCATCGATTTCAATTTTAACCGTGCCTGTATTATCTTTGAATAAATAAGTTTCTTTGCCGAGTTTTGATGTTATTTTACCTTTTAATTTAACATATACACTGCTTCCAAGTTTTTTAGCTTCAAGGACGCTTACAATCTCTGTCTCGGATGAACCTGTAAACCCGCCTTTTTCTGATGAACCTGAGGGCACATAATCAAATCCGTAGTGATGAAATTCCTGCTGCAGGTTTCTTGTGTGGTGATGGGCAAAAACGCTTTGGGCCGAAAATGCCATAACGAGCATAAGGGTTAAAATTAATGGTTTTTTCATATTTTTTCTCCTTGTTTTAAATACTTGAAAAATAATAAAATCGGGTTATAATGTGAGTAGGGTAGGGTGCCTGTAGTGAGACACCTTTTTGCAGACCCTACAATAAAGAAGCAATTATTAGTATCGGGTGTCCTAAAACGATTAGGATGCCTTTTACTTTGTCTTTAATTTCTTCTGTCATTGTTCGCTACCTCCTTTCCGTACACCTTTTGCAGTAAAGTTTTGTGATGCGTTTAAGGAGGAAACAAGGGTCAAACCTTGCTCAAAAATAGTTTATCATAATCAAAAATAAATTGCATAGAGCAGGGTTTAACTCTATGCAATTAAAATTTTCTTTTATAAATGCAAGTTTAACAGTTTATTAAAATATCATAAACTTCATCCGGCGTGATGTTGCATTTTTCACCAAGGGTAATGTTTCTTTCTTTGAATCTTTCAGAAATTCTTTTGGCTGCATCGGCTTTATCTATGCCGTAATCAGACAGCTTTGTTCTGCGCCCGATACTTTCAAAGAATTTTTTAGTCTTTTTGATTGTGATATCAGCCAGAATATTTTTTGGTAAAAATTCGTTTGCACCGAATACTTCAATTGCCATTTTTGCAAGCTTTGCCATTTTGTCATTTTTTCTGTTTTTCCAAACCCTCGGAAGGACTACGGCAAGTGATTCGCCGTGGTCTATACCATATAGGGCTGTTAATTCATGGCCTATCATATGGGTTGACCAATCCTGAATACATCCTAATGACATCCAGTAATTAAGCCCGCATGTTGCGCACCAGAAAATATTTGCCCTTGCTTCATAATCATTCGGGTTTTGTAAAACTTTTTTAGCCTCCTTCATTAAAGTTTTAATAAGCCCCAGCATCCATTCATCTTGAAGCGGAGTGTTTACATCATAGGTTGCATACTGCTCCATTGTGTGTACAAAAGTATCTACAATGCCGTTTACAGTTTGTTTTTCAGGAAGAGAGTATGTGGTTGTCGGGTCTATTATTGAAAATTTAGGGTAAACAAAATTTGAATGAAAGGCGAGTTTTTCTTTTGTTTCAAGTTTTGAAATTACTGCGCCGTTATTCATTTCGGAACCTGTTGCGGGAAGGGTTATAATATCTCCAAGAGGAATTGCATCTTTAATTTCAGCTCCTTTGCTTAAAATATCCCACGGGTCGCCTTCAAATTTTGCCGCTGCTGCGATAAATTTTGTTCCGTCAAGGGTTGAGCCTCCGCCCACTGCTAAAAGGAAATCAATATTTTCATTTTTTACGATTTCAACCGCCTTCATAAGGGTTTCAAATTTTGGATTGGGTTCAATTCCGCCAAATTCAAGAACCGTATGTTCGCTCAGTGCCTCCATTACCTTTTTATAAACCCCGTTTTTCCTGATTGAACCGCCGCCATAGGTCATTAGAATTTTTTTATTTTTTGGGATTTCATCTTTTACACGGCTGATGGTATCGGCTCCGAAGATAAGCTTTGTCGGTGCTTGAAATTCAAAATTATTCATCTTAAAAATCTCCTTTTGGAATATTATCCTTGTTGGTAATAACTATTTTTAATAATAGCATATATTATCTTTTTGTAGATTGTAAGGATGATTATAAGTATACTTATGAATTTTAAAAATATAATAACAATTTTCCTTATATTATTTATCGGTACAAATTTTGCATACGGGGCAAAAAGCCTTAAGGAAGCAGAAAATAGGCTGAATTATGTAAATTTTGATTTTTTTAATAGATTTAATGATGAAATTTTAACAGGATACATAGTTTGCGGGGTCAACAATAATTATAATTTAAAAAATCTAAGGCTTAAAATTAAAGAACTTTATCAAGTTAAGAATATGGAAATATCAAAAGAATTTCCAAATTTAAGTGTTGGGGCAAATTATTTAGGGCTTAAAATACCGCATTTTGCATTTCCTTATCAGGGTTTTCGGGATAATGCGTTTGCACTTCCTTTTATGAGTAATTGGGAGATTGATTTATTTGGTAAAAGAAAAAATAAAATCCAAATGAAAAGGGAAGATATAAACGCTGCAATTTATGAGGAAAAAGGGGCTGTAATTTCTCTTGCGGGCGAAATTGCGGGGGCTTATTTAAATGCTGCAAATTTAAATGAGCAGATTAATATTCAAAATAAAATTATAGAAAATAAGAAAGAAAAATTAAAAAGAACGCAAAGAAAGTTTGAAAACGGTGTTATAGGCAGAATTGAACTCAATAATGTTAAAAAAGAAGTGAGTTTTGAAGAAATTGTTTTGAATGATTATAAAAAAAGAAGAGAAGAATTTTTATCAAGATTATCCTATCTGATAGGGGAGGGGCCTAAGGATTTTTATAGCATTACAAATATTGATGATATTGAATTTAGTGGAGTTATACCTGATGCTATCAGGGGAGATGAAATTTTAGGCCGGCCGGATATTTTAGAAAAAGAGGCAGCCCTAAAGAAGGCAAAAATTGATGTGCTTCTTGCAAGGAAAGCATTTTTGCCCGATATTAATGTTTTTGGGGTTTTAATGTTTTCTACTTTAACTCCTAATTTTTTGTGGAGAGGGGCTGTTGCAAATCTGATTGCAGGGGCCAATCAAAAGATTTTTACAGGAGGAGAAAGAATTTTTAACCTGCGCCATAAGAAATTTGAATATGAAAAGATACTGAATGAGTATCTGGAAACAGATATTAAGGCCTTAAAAGAGGTAAATGATGCTTTGTATAATTTAAAACAGGATAATGAAACATACAAGGCGAATTTAGAGAATTTAAATTTTGAAGAGGATAATTTTATCAGGGTTTCAAATTCTTTCGGGGCAGGGGTGAGAGGAAAGGTTGATGTTCTGGATAAAGATAACGATTTTTTGTATGAAAAATCCAAAACTTTAAATTCCAAGGTGCAGAAATTTATTGATTTAATCTCTCTTTATAAGGCCCTCGGGGGTGCTTTATGAAGAATATCGGGAGTTGGAAAATCTTTATTTTGCTGATTTTGGCAGGTGTTATTATTTTTGCTTTTTTGTATTTTATATTTTTTAAAAAACAAAAAAGAAATGAAATTTTATTGTACGGCAATATTGAAATAAGGGAAGTATCTTTATCTTTCAGGGTCTCAGGCAAGCTTTCGGAACTTTATTTTGAAGAAGGGGATTATGTTAAAAAAGGGCAGGTTTTAGCAAGACTTGAAGAAGATACTTTTAAGGCAGATTTAGCTGAAGCTAAGGCAAGAGAGGCCGAAGCCTCTGCAACAAAGATTAATGCAGATGATATATACAGAAGAAATCTTGCACTCTGTGCGGATGAAACAATATCAAAGGAAGAGTGTAAGAATATTTTAACGAATAAAAATAAGTCAGAAGCAGATTATAACCTTGCAGCCGCGCAATTTCAAAATGCCAGAATAGCATATAATGATACAAAACTTCTTGCGCCAAATGACGGGATAATTTTAACAAGGATAACGGAAATCGGTACTATCCTCGGGGCAGGAACACCCGTTTACAGTATGTCTTTATTTAAACCTCTCTGGGCAAGAGCATATATAAAAGAGGAGGATTTAGGAAAGGTAAAATTGGGACAGAGAGCCTATATTTCTTCCGATTCCATGCCGGAGCGTGAATTCAGGGCACATATCGGTTTTATTTCGCCTGTTGCCGAATTTACCCCGAAAACTGTTGAAACGCTTTCGCTAAGAACGGATTTAGTATACAGGCTCAGGGTAATAATTGATGATGAAGATGAAAAATTAAATCTTTATTTAAGACAGGGAATGCCCGTAAATATAAGGGTTCCGCTTGAAGAGGAAATCTTAAATGGCGGATAATATTATACAAGTGAAAAATCTTTTTAAAGTTTTCAAGGGAGAAAAGGATTTTGCGTTAAATAATATAGATTTAAACCTTCAAAACGGGCAAATGGCTGCACTTATCGGGCCTGACGGAGCAGGAAAAACAACGCTTCTTCGTATACTTTGCGGGCTTTTGGTTCCGTATGAAGCTCAAAAAAACGGGACAGAGGTTTTAATAGACGGGCTTTCGCCATTTTTAAATGCTGAAAACTTAAGTTTGGTAAAGAAATTAATCGGATATATGCCTCAAAAATTTGGACTTTATGAGGATTTAACGGTAATTGAAAATTTGGATTTATTTATTGCCTTGAATGGCGAGAAAAAAGAGGACACAGCCCTGGTTGATACCCTGCTTGAATTTGCAGGGCTTATTGATTTTAAAAAAAGACTTGCAGGAAGGCTTTCAGGAGGAATGAAGCAGAAACTGGGCCTTTGCTGCACGCTTATAACCAGACCTAAAATTCTTCTTTTGGATGAGCCTTCTGTCGGGGTTGACCCTGTTTCAAGGCTTGAACTTATGGAGATTGTTAATAAACTTGTTAAAGAAAATGGGATTTCTGTTATCTGGTCTACGTCTTACCTTGATGAGGCGGAAAATTTTGAAAATGTATTTTTGTTATCTGAAGGAAAGAAAATTTTTGACGGCAATCCTAAAGATATGGGCAGCGGGGCAGATTTTGAGAGTTTTGTCATAAATAAAATAAAGGAAAACAGGAAAAATCCGCCAAAAGACAGGAAAATGGAACAGGAAGCGGCCGGGTTTTTAAATACGGGGGAGGAATTTGCAATTCAGGCATGTTCTTTGACGAAAATTTACGGCAAGGGGGATAAAAAATTTATTGCAGCTAATGATATTAATCTTGCAATCAGGAATGGAGAAATTTTCGGGCTTTTGGGGCCAAACGGGGCAGGAAAATCCACAACATTTAAAATGCTCTGCGGATTAATCCGGCCAAGCAGCGGATACAGCTGTATTATGGGGGTTAGAATGGATGAAAATCCAAGCCTTGCAAGAAGTTATCTCGGGTATATGGCGCAAAAGTTTTCCCTATTTGGAGATTTAAGTGTGCTTCAGAATTTGAATTTTTTTGCAGGGGTATACGGACTTTCTTTAATGGATGGAAAAAAGCGTATAGCGGTGCTTTTTGATATTTTTGATTTAAAGAAGTATAAAAATTATGATGCAAAAAATTTACCCTTAGGATACAAGCAAAGATTGGCTCTTGCCTGTGCTATTGTGCATAATCCGCCTGTTTTATTTCTGGATGAGCCGACTTCGGGAGTTGACCCTTTATCAAGGAAGGAATTTTGGGACAGGATAAATTTTCTTGCAAAAAACGGTACCACTGTTCTTGTGACTACTCATTTTATGGATGAGGCGCAGTATTGTGACAGAATAAGTATGATTTTTAAAGGGAAAACACTTGTGGTGGATACACCTTCGGGGCTCAAGAATATGGTAAAAAGCGAAAAAAATTCTGAGCCTACGATGCAGGATGCCTTTATAGAGTTGATTTTGCGGGAGAGAGGGGCGGTAAAATGAGGATGGGGGCTGTATTTGCACTTGTTAAAAAAGAAATTTTTCAGATAACACGTGATTTTTCAAGTATTTTAATTGCATTTTTACTTCCTGTGATACTCTTGTTTTTATTTGGATTTGGGATAAATTTTGATACAAATACGGTAAAAATTGGGGTTATTATTGAAGATAAGACTCCAACAACCGTTGAAATACTTGATACCATGCGGCATTCAAGATATTTGGATGTCAAGGTTTTTGATACAAGAAAAGATGCTGCTTATGCACTTGAAGCCGGATATATTAAAGGATTTGCCGTTATTAAAAATGATTTTACAAAGAAATTTAAGGGGCGAAATAGAATGTCAAAAAGTTCATCCGGTGCGCAAATCCAGATTATAACGGACGGCTCTGAACCTAATGTTGCAAAATTTGTATCAGCTTATGTTGCAGGTTCTTTAGGGATATATAAGCTGATTAAGGCCTCTGAAAATCCTGCCGTGGATACGTTTTCCGTTCAAAACGCGGGAGGGCCTAAAATCAATATTATTCAAAGGTTCTGGTATAATCCGTCTTTAAAAAGTTCTTATTTTATTCTTCCGGGGTCGCTTGCCATTATTATGACGATGATTGGGACTGTATTAACAGCACTTGTTATTGCAAGAGAATGGGAACGGGGAACAATGGAGGCTATTTTAACCACTAATGTTACAAAGGGAGAATTTTTATTTTCAAAATATATTGCCTATTTTTTACTTTCCATGGCGTCAATTTTGTTTTCTTTGTTTTTAATAATTTTTGCTTTCAGGGTGCCTTTTTATGGTTCTTATTTGGCCTTTATGCTTGTTTCGGCACTTTTTATGCTTGGAGCACTCGGATTTGGATTTTTAGTTTCAACTGTAGCAAAGGACCAGTTTGTAGCAAGCCAGATTGCGGGAGTGGTGGGATTTATGCCTGCAATGATGCTTTCGGGGCTTATTTATGAAATTAATTCCATGCCTTTATTTTTAAGGATTTTAACATGCTTTATTCCTGCCAGATATTATGTTTCAAGTATTTCAAGTCTTTTTTTATCAGGAACGGTTTTAAAAACCCTTGTTGTAAATTCTTTGATTCTCGGTACTTTTGCACTATTGATGT
>CAQTPN010000038.1 GCA_948888345.1 uncultured bacterium
AATATATGGGAGCCTTTATGGGGCTTGGAACAATAGGATACGCACTCGGGCCTGTTATGTCATCATCTATGGTGGAACATTTCGGGCTGTATTCACTTTGTTATATAACAATTTTAGGGGTTACTACCGCAATTATTCTATATTTTGTTGTGCCAAAAATTCCGTCTTCAACAATTAATAAGAATAAAGAAAATTTCTTTTTAATAATGAAGGAAATCTTAAGGAAGAAAACTTATCTTTCACTTGTGTGGATTGCTATTGTAAAATCCGGAGTAAGTATCAGTTTTGGAACTTATGCACCTTTTATATTTAAAGAAAGAGGCTTTTCCTTAAGTGAAATCGGAATAATTATTACATTATTTTTTATCCTGAGCGGAATTTCAATGCTGACAAGCTCTAAAATTGAAAAGAAAATAGGAGCGGAAAATATAATAAGGCTTTCGTTCTGGACGATTTTACCTCTTGTTTTATTATTTATGTATACAATAGATAAATGGCCCATTGCTGCAGTTGGTATCTTTATTTTATCAGGATATTTTACATTCCTTTCGGTTTCTGTAACTATTGTTGCGGCACAAAATCTGATGAAAGAGCACAAAGGAGTAATTTCAGGAGTTATGCAGGGTTTCAGCTGGGGAATAGGAGCCCTTTCACTTGCGCCCTTAGGATATATAGCAGAAGTTATAGGCGTTGATAAAATTTTAATAATTATGGCACTTCTGGCATTTCTTACAGGGTTTTTTGGAATCACAAAAGATTTAAAGCAGGTATTCAAGGAATGTGTATAGTTAAAATACTTTACAAGTTTTAACATTTTGCAAATTTTTCATCTGTTCCGTTTTTCTAAAGTAGAACGTATTTTTTGGAATAAAAATGGATATAGGCAAAATAAACAATACAATTAATTTTGACAAGCAAAATGAGCAAAACCACACAGCTGCAAATAATAAAATTCAAAATCATTGCTTACAAAATATTAATATAAGCACCGCAAAACTGCCAAATGCACCTGAATACTGGCAGGCGCAAAAAGGAATTTCAGGCAGAAATATAAATTTTTGCGGAAATAAATTTTCAGATAAACAATCCGGAAATTTTTATTATTATAAATGGCTTTTTAAAAATCGAAAAAATAATGATGAATATTTTGAAATTCATAAAGAAAATATGAAAAAGCTGACTCCCTATGGCAAGTATGCACTTGAAGTGTACGACTGGATGGCAGTAAATCCTGAAACAAATGGTAATAAAAATGGCTTAACTAAAAAAGAGTTTGATAGAAAATTACAAATTGCAAGCAGAATTATAGATATAAAACCTGAAATATATGCCTCAAGAGAATATTATGAAAGCTTAAATATCATTGCAAATAAGCTTGCCAAAGATGATTTAAAATATCCTGACAGAACATTTTTTAATGCGAAACTTGAAATTGTTGAAGCGGTTTTATCTGAAAAGGGGAGTCTTGAAGAAAAGTTCTGGTGGCTTGAAAATTGTGTCGTAAATAATATACAAAACTGCAATTCTTTTAATATAGAGGATTACAAAAGAAAAACAGTCGAAAATTTTAAAGCCTTTTCAAAAAGTGGCAACGGGCTTCAGGCACTTCAGGCCTATTTAAATGACTTCAGTGCAAAGGGCGGCCCAGATATAATACAGGGCTCTTTAAGCAATACCTCGGCGCAATCAAAAGAAGGCCTAAAATACACTGTAATAAGGGCTAACAGGCATTATGTTCCTGATGAACATTTGAATGAAAATTTAGGCAAAATATTAGATAAAATAAAAAACAACCCCAGCCTTGCAAAACATTATGATAATCATATAAAAGAAGCTGGATTTGAATTAAGAAGGCTTGTAGGATTTTATATAGACCAGGCATTTAATTCCGCTCAATTGTTTGAAGAGCTTGAAAGAGCCGAAAAAGATAGTTTTAGAATAGAAGTTGTCGATTATTTATCCAAAAACAGAGATACAAGCTATCTGTTTAGAAGCGTGGATGAATATACGCAATTTATAGATGGAATTAACAAGGACAATTTTCAAAATTTTAAAGATTTATTTGAAAAAGATAAACTTATATTAAGAAATGCAGTAAATATTGCAGTATACTGCAAAGATAAAAATGGTTCATTCAAGCTTTATCCGGAGCAAAAAGAGAGTCTTAATAAATATTTAAAAAAAGACGGTGCAATGGAGAATTATTCAAGATTATTGCCTGCACTCAGCATGGAATATGTAAAAGAAAATAGTGCCGGTGAACCTTATTTTGATAAAAAAGGTTTTTCACAAATGGCAGATATCCTTTTAGATTATCGTGAATTTAATGATATAGAACTTATACTTCCCATAAAAAACTTAATAAATTTGCTAAAGGGAGAAAACTTTGGATTAAGCAGCTTAAGCTTCAAGCAAACATTTAAAATATATCAAAGCCTTTCAAACATCCAAGAAAATTTGAAAAAAGATACAATCTATGACAACAGATTTAATTTTATTGATAAAGCATTATCTGATATAGAATACAAAATGAATACAAGCGAATTTTCTCTTCCCGTTGAAGAAAGCAGTATTCAAGATTTTGCAACAAAAATTGTTGCATCTAAAAAAGACGGTTTCAGCGAATTTGAAAAAGCAATCACGGATTCCATTCCGCTTTTGAAAAGTTTTGATGACGGAGTTCCTCTTAAATATTCAAGAAAAGAATTTCTTTCAGATTTAAGCAAAATATGCGACAGTAAAGACAAAATAAAAACTTTATCTTCAAAAATAGGTATTCAGCCCCTGACAGAAGGAGATGGCCAAGGGAATATTACAGGATACAACGGTATTATTAGACTTGACGATTTAAATAAAGATGAACCGTTTGAAGCGGAAATTTATAATCTGGCACATAAATTTTTATATGAAAACAAGGTAAACACAGGAAATAAGGAACTTGATGATAATTTAAATACAATTATTAAGGCATTTCCTGAATTTATTAACACAATAGGCAAAAAGCAGCATAGTACACACGAATACACCCTTGATATCCACACCCTGCTTGTGCTGGCAAATTCAATCAATAATCCTGATTATAAAAATTTAGCACCTGCAAATAAAACTGTACTAAAAACCGCCGCATTATTTCATGATATTTTAAAAGCAGAAAATGAAGCGGATGAAAATCATCAAATTTTATCCGCATTTTATGCAAGAGGTATAGTGAAAAAATTTATGAAAAATCCTGAAATGCTTGAACGGCTTTCAGAATTTATCAAAAACCATCACTGGCTCAGGGATTATGACCCTTCAAAAAAATACAGCATAAAAAGTACAGCTTTTAAATTCAGGCGTGCCGGCGATTTTGATGCAGCAAAAATTATGGCGCAGGCAGATTTAATGTCTGTGAGTGATGAATTTTATAACACATACAAAGATGCACTAAAAAAAGACCGGATTACAAAAATTGAAGAAAGCATTGAAGAATTTAATTCAAACGGGTGTGCCGTATTTTCAGACTATATTGTTGCACCTGATAAATTAAAGGGTCTCACACAAAAATATAAGGGTGTTGATTATAAAGTAATAGATTTTCATAAAATATCTAATAATGAAGATTTAAGCAAATACGGCTTTGTTCCAAAAAGGTTTAAAAAGGATGTAAGATTTTTAGTTCACATGGTACCGGGTGACAAAATACGCAGCAGCTTAGATTTAGTAAAACGTTTATCATCGTCCATAAATGAAGGGTGCCTCTCTGTTTCTTTAATAGATACAAATCATGCAAGAACTTACTGTGACAGAAAATACGGTGTAATATTATCATCAATAAATGATAATGTTGTGAATATAAATTCCACAAATCAGGGAAGCGGAGGAAAAAAGGGGTCGAATGAAGCTATAGACTTTTGTTTTTACAACACCGAGAAGCGGGAAAATTTTAAAAAAAATGTTTTATTAAATCTTGGAATTGAAAAAGTTTCAGATAAAGAATATGCAGCCTTCTACAGAGATGTTCTTTCACAAAAAACCTCTCTTGCAGGTATTATGGATGATAAAGAATATTTTCTTTCAGGTAAAAAATTCACAGGCAGAGATTTAAAGGATGCAATAACAAAATTTCAAAATTCGCTTATAGATGAAACCAAGAAAGAGCACAACGAATTACTTTGCTATATTCCAAAAATTAACGCAGTTGTTGCAAAGGAAAACAGTTTATCAAAAGTACCCGATGAAATTTTAGATTTTGCTAATGAAAATAATCTGCCGATTGTACTTATTTAGCAGAGATATTTTACAGAGTTTCGGGGGTTTTGTAAAGATATGTTAAGCAGTTTTTCTTTTTTGAGGCAATTTTTGAAAAGAAAAATACTTTATTAAATCAGGAAGAGGTAATAATTTTAGGGGAGTTTAAATCAAGCCTTAAAAAGCCTCAAGGCAAAGGGATATAATTTAATAAGGGAGTTTAAAGTTTATGGCTATCGGAGCAAAAGACAGAATTGATGCTATGCTTGTGAAAAAATACGCAATGCAGAAGGTGGATAACCCCACAATACAAACATCTATGATTAATCCAGATAAGATGTATGAGGCAATGAATGATTATGCACAAATGCATCTTTGTATGCTAAATATTCAGCAAAAATTGAAAAGCACCTGTATAAGTGCAATTTCAGGAAGTATTCAATATACAAAATCACGGAATATAAAGGTCAAAAAACCTGAAATGATGGCTGCAACAGCTCCATAAAAAAGATTTTATGGTAAAATCGGGGAATGAAAAAGATTATTTTAGCTTCAAATTCCCCGAGAAGAAAAGAAATTTTAACAAAGGGAAGAATAGATTTTACAGTTGTAAAATCAAACTATGAGGAAGTTTCGCCAAATTTTTACAGTGAAAACTCCATAAAAAAGAATTCATTATACAAGGCTCTTGATGTTGCGGAGCAAATAGCTTATCCTGCAGTAATCATCGGGGCAGATACAATGGTAATCCTTGTGGAAGGTAGTAATAGTGTGTGTTTATTAAAGCCTGAAAATTTTAATCAGGCTTTTTCTATGCTAAAAAAGCTGTCAGGGAAAACTCATAAGGTTGTAACGTCAATTTCGCTTGTTGAAAGCGTATCAAAAAAGTGTTTAACGGAAATTGAAGAAACATGCGTCACCTTTAGAAAGCTTTCAGATAACGAGATAGAAGAATATATTAAAAAATTTAATCCGCTTGATAAGGCCGGAAGTTATGGAATTCAAGACTTTTTAACAGAAGATGGCAAAGTTTCAGATAAATTTGCAAAATTGATGCCCGATTGCAAAAGCTTTATTTCAAATATTGAGGGGGATTATTATAATGTTATGGGAATTTCTTTGAACAAATTAAAAGAAATGCTTCTAAAATTTTAGCAATATTTTTTTATCAGGATTTTTATAAAAACACAAAAAAGGATAAGGAAGTATTTTAAAATTATGTCAAACAATTTAACCACAACTCCTGCTTTAAGCAATTTGAGCACACAATATATTAAAAATGCACCCATAAGTACGGCATCCGTACAAAAGAAAGAAACGGAAACTTTAAAGCACGAAAGACCTGTACAAAAAGAGAAGAATGTTAACAAAAAGAAGGTTTTAATCACAGCAGGAGCTGCGCTTGCAGCACTTGCAGGAGTATATGTCCTTGCTAAAAAAGGCAAGGGTAAAGAAAAGGTGCAGGAAGCGGTTCAAAATACTGCATCAGAAATTGTACAGAATGATAAAACCAAAGATGCAGCACGGGAAAAGACAGCTGAAACCATAGAAAATACTCTTGATAAGCTCAATTATGAAATAAAAGCACCAAAAATTGATGACCTTCCCGACAAGGATTTTGCACTTGGAGGCGGAGACTTTCCGTTTGACACAGGATACAGGAAAATTGAATTTGACATACGAAGGGATGAAAATACGCTTAAAAGATACAATGAAGTAAGGGATATTATAGAAGATACCGCAAAAGAAATTGACGATAAAACAGCTGAATTTATGAACGGCAGACATTTTACCATATACCCGGATAACAGTATGCCCGGGCGTGCAATTTTCCAGAAGAGGTTTTTCTCTATGCCTGAAAATTATCAAAAGGGCTACTGCGGCGAGGACCCGCTTTTATCAAAAACCGCAAGAAGCGAGATTGTGGATTTACACTTAGGTTTTGATATCATAGGAGACGAGGCCCTTCGAAACGGTTTAAAAAACAAATTTACAATCACGGATAAAGACAGTGAATTTTTAGATGAGTGTGTTACAAGACTCACTTCAAACCCTGAAGCTAAGCCTTACGGGCAAAATTCAATATTTCACAGCCATGAATTTATACGCATCGGCAAGGCTTTCCGCGAAGCAATGGGAGTTGCTGCCAGATAAATTTCACAATATATTCTAATTTACAGGATTGATTTTTTGAAATTTGATTGCGTAAATTTTATATGTGTGGTGTAATAAGAGATGCAAGGGTAATATCAGGAGAGCTTTATATGCTGGAAATTTTTAAAACCGAAGATGATAAAACCCTGAAAACGCTGAATTTAAATGATGCAAAATCAGGTTCCTGGTTTAATATGATTGACCCCAGTTTTGAAGAGATTCAAAAAGTTTCTCTTGTACTTGATTTAGATGAAAGTTTTTTAAAAAATTCTTTGGATATGGATGAAAGGTCACGTATTGAATATGAGGATGGAAATCTTCTAGTTATTACAAACGTGCCTTTTATGGATGAAGAAGGAAATTTTGATACACTGCCTTTGGGTATAATTTATACTCCTGAAAGCATTATTACTGTTTCATCAATGGAGAATAAAATCATAGGTTCTTTTTCACAGGAAACCTCAATGTATTTTGATACAAGAAATAAGACCAATTTTATGCTCAATATATTATTCCGTGCAGCAAAATTTTATTTGAGATATTTAAATATAATAAATAAACATTCAGAAAGAATTGAAGATTCACTTAAAAAAACAACAAACAATAAGGCTCTTTTTCAATTAATGGAAGTGCAAAAGTCTTTAGTTTACTTTACAACCGCACTTAAAGATAACCAGATTGTACTTCAAAAATTATTAAGGCTTGCTAATTCAACAAGTGTTCAAGGGGCTTTAAAATTCAGCGAGGATGATATTGACCTTCTTGAAGATGTAATTATTGAAAATAAGCAGGCAGTTGAAATGGTTGAGATGCACAGAACCATTTTAGAGAGTATGATGGATGGATTTGCATCAATTATCAATAACAATGTAAATGTTATTATGAAATTTTTGGCCGCAATTACGATTATCCTTTCAATCCCTACGATGATTGGAACTTTCTGGGGAATGAATGTGCCGGCACCTTTTAGAGAAACACCTTTCGGATTTTTAATAATAATAATTCTTTCAATACTGGCAGCAGCAGGGGCCGCAATATATTTCAACAAAAAAGGAATGTTTTAGAAAATTATCTCGTTTGAAGAATAGTAAACTATATCATTTACGGCAACTTTATTTTTCACATAACGGGAAAATTCAGCCTCACTAATATATAAAGGGGAATATTCATAGCGCGGGTGAATTTTAAATTCATAATATTCTGAAGAATATTCCGTTCCGGCTGAAACAGTTAAATTTCTGTCATATCCTTTAAATACACCTCTTTTAAATTTGTAAGAATCATTTGCGATAAAATTATCAGAATCAATTTGGGCCGCACATTTTAAAGTATAACGGGACAACTTGCCATTTTCTATAGTATAGCTTTCTTTTGCATTTATTATAGTTTCATCCGCATAGTCATAAATTTCATCAAACCTTGCCACAATAGAGGGAACTACGGTTTTTGCTTCATCTGCTTTATCAAAAAGAGGAATATGCTCTTCTTTTATATTTCTGTTGATTTTCACCTCAAAAGATGATTTTACATCCGGCGAAATATGTTTTTCATAGTTTTTTAGAGTATTAAAACAAATAATTCCACCAAGGAATGAAGGCTGAACATACGCACCTGAAAGACTATTCGCCTTTGAAGCAAAAGGGCGTTTGTTCTGCACAACCGGTACAGAATTTCTATTTGTTTTATTAAAAATTGCAGTATTTTGAATACGTGTTATTTTCATTTAAAGCTGTCTTAAATTCCGGTAAGTAACGTATAAACGTTCGTAAATAATATTTTTTGCCCTGTCTTATTTATCTTTTCCGCAGCAGTTTTTATATTTTTGGCCGCTTCCGCAGGGGCACTTGTCATTTCTGCCAATTTTATCTTCATTAATTACAGGGGTCTGGTTTTCAGCATCTTCACCATCAATTGCATCTTGAATTTCAGATTCATTATTAACAGAGTTTTTAAGAGCTTTTGTTAATTCCGTTTCAATTTCTCTTTGAGCCGGAAAAGGATTTTGAACAGGGACAGGGGCATCACTCAACGCAACATCTGCCACTTCTTCATTTTCAGGGGTTACAATTTGAACACCAAATTTTGTTCTCATTAAATGTCTTACTGTTTCAGATTGAATTTCAGACATCATAGAATTAAAGAGGTTAAATGCACCTTTTTTATATTCAAGAAGAGGGTCTTTTTGTCCGTATGCCACAAGCCCTATGCCGTCTTTAAGGTCATCTATGTTTGCAAGATGGTCAATCCATTTTGCATCAATTACCTGAAGCAGAATATCGCGCTCTAATTGTCTTATAACATTATTATCAGAAAAAGCTTCCTGTTTTTCTTCATTAATATGATAATTTTCAATTACTGAATTAAAATTATCAATAGTAATCTTTTCATGGTTTTTATAAGCCATTTTTGTAAGATTTTTCAGATGATTTGACATATCATTGTATCTGAAATTTTTAATATCATCCACAGAAAGTGTTGTCAATTGAGGAAATACGGATTTCATCTCGCTAATTAGCATATTTAATTCATCCGGCACATATTCATTAGGGGACATATCAGGCGAAATATACTGCCTTAAAATTTTATCCACCTCTTTTTCAATCATATAAA
>CAQTPN010000039.1:0-2378 GCA_948888345.1 uncultured bacterium
TCAATTTTACTTTCTTCAATAATGTTGATTTTATTTGTCTTTATGGAGCAGTTAATAAAATCATTCTCTTCAAATGTGAAAATGTTTTGGATATTATTTGTATTATCAGCAAGACAGGTAAGTTCATTAATAAAATTATCCTTATCTCCGTTGTATCTATTTAAAAAGTTTAAAGATGTTTTTGTATAAATAATAGTGTTATTTACAAGAGAATTTTTTGCATACTGGTAAATATTGTTTTTATTGGGAAGAAGTTCTATAATGCAGTATTCTGTCTTACTGTCCACGTTGAGCATGGGTTCAATATATTTTTGCCAAGGTTCTGCATTTTTTATAGAGCAGGTAGTTTTTGCTTTTGAAGATAAAACATATTGAATAAGACTTGTAATGATACTTTTTTCTTCAGTTCCTGCAACCGTGATAACCTTCGGGCGGTAGGTTTTAATATTTTCTTCGCCGATTTCAACTCCTGAATTAAAGCTGTTTCTAACAAGAACCACAACTTCTATTTTTGAAGAATAGGTTTTTAAAATATTATGATAATGAATTTGGTTTTCGGCTTTTTGCAAAATTGCTTTATTTAAATAAAAACCCTTACAATTTTTATTTTTAAGATGTTTTTCTATTTCTTCAAATACATTTTCATTGTTTTCAATTAAGGGAATATAAACATAATCAGAGGATAATAAGCTGCCATACTCAATTGAACCGGAAAATTTATAATCTTTTTCTTTATCGGTGCAAATGAGCTCCAAGCCCTTGGTTATTTTGATGGCATCTTTTATTTTCATAAATTTTTCCGCTTCTTCTTATATATTCAATGTTAAGCATATTCCAAGAGGATTATTTTCATCTTTTAAAATTGAATTTTTTATTAAATCATCCTTATCTTCTTCACAAAGGCGTCTAATAACTTCACCAATTTCTTCTTTTATACAGAGTCTTGTCTGCGGTGTCTTTGAATTTGAATCCGCAAAGACGGGATATAGTTCTATTGCAGGTTTTAAATCTTCTCCTTTAAAAACAAGCGAACAAACAAGATTTAGAGATGTCATTTTCCCTTTAAAATCTGCGGGGAATATGAAATTTCCAAGACTGTAGATAATGGGCTTATTATTATAATATTCAATCTGGTTCATCATATGCGGCCCGTGTCCTATTATAATATCAGCTCCTGCATCTATAAAGCTTCTTGCCATTTCTTTTTGCATGGGAACAGTTTTTTGCAAATCAAAGCCGAAATGAGGAAACATTACAATATAGGCATCATTATCTTCATTCTTAATCTGCTTAATTGTATCGTTAACCCTCTCCGGCATCAGGAGATTTACTCCTCCTTTATTATTTAGTGCATAAAAATGGAATTCTGTTTCGTAGTCTTCTCTATATTTATACCCGCCGAATACATAAAGGTTTAATTTTTTGTTTTCAATATTAAAACTTTTTAACAGTGGTTTCTTTGCTTCTTCAATGTTCAGCCCTGCACCAAAAGTATCAATTCCCGCCTTTTTAAGTGCATCCAGACTTTGTTTCAGTCCTTCTTCGCCATAATCATATCCGTGGTTATTTCCTAAAGAGGCAGCATGGATATTGTATTTCTTCATTAATTCAGGAGTAATTTTGATATCACACCAGTGAATGCAGGCTTTTTTATTTTCTAAATCTGATTTTTGAACATTGGTTATTGGTGATTCGAGGTTTACAATATTGTAATTTGATTTTTCAAAAAAGTGCTTAACATTTTCAAAAAGAAAATCATATCCTTTTTGTCTTAGTATGCTAACTTTTTCCTGATAATCATATCTTGCTTGATAATTTTCGCCAAACGTAAAATCGCCGTAAAATGTTATTCTTAATTCTTTTTCCATAGCAACTATTTTAAATGTTTTGTAAAATTGGTGCAATCCTATAAATAAGGGAGATGGCAATAATCATACAATTTCGGGGATAGATTTTAAAAGAATTTTTGTGTATTTATGCTTCGGGTTGTTGAAAATTTCTTCCGTGCATCCTGTTTCAACAATCTCACCGCGATACATTATGGCAATTCTTGTGCATAAATATTTCACAACGTTTAAATCGTGCGATATAAAAAGATAAGTAAGATTAAATCTTTCCTTAAGGTCGATTAAAAGGTTGATAATCTGCGCTTGAATACTTACATCAAGTGCAGAAATAGGTTCATCCGCCACAACAAATTCAGGATTTAAAATTAAAGCTCTTGCGATTGCAATTCTCTGTCTCTGCCCGCCTGAGAATTCATGGGGAAATCTTTCAAGGTCATCATTGTTTAATCCGGTTAATTTTACAATATTATTCAGCATTACAATTCGTCTTTTTTTATAGATCGGAAGAGCGTCGTGTAGGGAAAGAGTGTA
>CAQTPN010000039.1:2388-8905 GCA_948888345.1 uncultured bacterium
ATTAAAGGCTCCATTAAAATATCTTTAATCTTCATTTTAGGGTTTAAACTTGAATAAGGATTTTGAAATATTAAACCTGTTTGTTTTCTGAAATTTTTTGTTTCATCCTTTTTAAAATCTTTAATATTTTTGCCGTTATATAGAATTTCACCTTCGTTTATATCAAGAAGCTTTAATATGCAGTTTCCGAGCGTTGATTTCCCGCTTCCGGATTCTCCGACCAATCCTACAATTTCACCTTTTTTAATTTCGAGGCTTACGTTTTTTAGTGCATGCACAGGTTCTGTTTTCTGTCCTAAAAAAGCAGCCTTTGTGTCAAATGTTTTATAAACGTTTTTTATCTCAATTAAATTTTCCATTATATCAAAGTTTTATCATATAATTTCCTTTTTTACCATATGCACAATAAGGGGTAAACGGTATTGAACTTTATTTTTTGTGGTATAATTTTGGCGGAAAAAAGAGGAAAACAATGAGTATTTTTGAAGCAATTATGATGCTGTGTTTTGGCGCAAGCTGGCCTTTTCAGGTTGTGAAAACCTATAGAACAAAGAATGTTGAAGGAAAAAGTATTTTATTTCTCTGGCTTGTAATGATAGGGTATGTTTCAGGCATGATTCATAAGGTTTTGCACAATAATGACTGGGTAATTTATCTTTATGCTCTAAATTTATTTCTTGTTGCGATAGATACATTTTTCTATTACAGATACAAAAAACCGGCTCTTCCAAAAGCACTGACGTTTAAGAATATTGATTAATTATCCCATTATTATTTCCATTAAAACGTCAGGAAATTCCTGTACCAAAATTTCAGCAAAAATTTCAGGGTCAATCTGTGTTGCAACAACCTGAATTAATTCAGCGGGTAATTCTTCAATCATAGGTGCTAAAAATTCAGGGTCTAATACGGGCATGGTTTTTAAAATTTTATCTTTATCCATTAGCATAAACGGTTTAGACAAATCTTCATTCTCAAATTCTAAAATATATTCAGGATTTAATTCAACAAGCCCTGCGATTAATTCCATCTTATCTTTTCTTTCAAAGTTCATCAAAAATTCAAGGAATTTATCAGGGTTCATTTCATCAATCATATTCAGATAATCGCCCTTGCCCTTTTTTTGCATAGAAATTCCAAACTGCTTCATCATAATAGCTCTGAATTTATCGTCATCAAGCTGTTCAAAATATTTCATAACATCTTTTTTTTCAAGCTTATCGCTTTTGAGGAATTTATTCATCTTATCATCTTCCATTAGATTTAAGATATCCATCATTCCAAAATGCTGAAATACAAGCGTTGCCACCTGTTCTGTAGGCAGTTTATTAATTAAATCTTCAAGCTTTTCTGCGGTAAAATATTGAAGTCCCCAGGCAAGCTGCTCAGAGTTTAGATATGGCAGTATTTTAACCAAATCTCTCTCGCTCAAATTTCTTAAGATTAAATACCTGTTTTTTGGGCTTTGAAGCTGTAAAATTTTTGCAACCTTTGAAGGGTGAGTCATTAATTTTTGAAACTCTGCCTTATCAAGAGTAACAGCTCCGGCCATTGTTTCAAGAGTTATTATATTATCAGGGTCTTTTTCAGCATACTGATTTATCCTTTTTGTGGATAATTCGTAATAATATGAAAGATATGCTAAATCCAGATTTAACTCTATCACGTATTAATACCTTCATGTTTTTTAAGGCACAACCTATGCCTTATAATATAATAAAAACTTTTTTCCGGCCTAAATTTTATAAAGAGAAAATATTGTTACAAATATTAAAACACCCTCCCAAAATATTATCGGGAGGGTGTTTGTTTTAAGAAGGATTTTTACTTATTGCCAAAGAACATTTGAATTACTTCCATTGTAGAACTTCCATCCTTTTGAAGCTGATTTAAAATTTCTGTTCTTTTTGCGTTATATTGCTGTCCGATAGGCTGGGAAACATTGGTTAATGCTTTATTGGCTGCACTTATAGAGCCTTCGCCGGTTCCTCTTAAGACTGCCAGCTGTTTTTGCAGCGGGTCGATTGCTGCTGCGGCTTCGTCTTTCAATTTGTTTAGCTGTGATAATGTTTCACTTCCCGCTGCCTTGTTGATTTGTTCTTGTATTGCCTGAATATTTGCTTCACCCTGCATTAATTGTGCTGACAAGGTGCTTTCTTGATTTTTAAGGGCAGTTAATTTACCTTTTAGTTCACTTGCCTCAGTTAGTGCTTTGGTGTATGCTTCATCACCTTGAAGCGCATGTTTTGCCATCAAACTTGCAGTTTTACCGTCTGCTGCCTGAATATTTACATCTGAAATATTGCTTAATCTTTTTTGTAATTCGCTTATATCCTGACCTGCCTGTTTCTTTGTAATCATTTCCTGTATCAGTGTCTGCGGATTTTCTGCATCTTTAATTTTCAGTGTTAAATCATCAAGCTGTTTTGTTAAAGTTTTAGCTTCATCCCCTGTGGCTTTAGCGATTTTTTCCGTAAGTTCCGTTTGCTGCTTTTTTAAGCCTTCAAGTGCTTCACGTGTTGCGGCACTTCCTTTTGCGGCATCCTGCACATTTGAGCTTGAAACCGTTTTAACAATTGCGCCTGCGGCATCATCCAGTTTATCTGAATTTTGGGCTATTACTTTATATGATTCCCGTCCTGCCTTTGTAAATAATGATTTAGCACCTGTTGTTATATTGTTCCAAAGTTTTGTTGCTTCGCCGTTTGCAGTGTTGATTTTTTTGCCTCTTGAAGCTGCCCATATGCCTATTACAGCTGTTGCTGCAGCTGCAACAAGGCCTACTTTTGCCCCTGTGCTCATTCCTTCTTTTTCTTGTTTCTGGCTGATTTGATTTCCGGAAAAAGAAACGGTATCATAAGCCGGCTGAGAGAGCAGGCTTGATTGTACAGAGCTTGTATACCCGGGTGCTGTTGTTGGCAGTGCTTTTTGCGAATAGCTGTTTACTCCCGTTCCAAAATTAACGTTCATCCCCATAATAAATATAACTCCTATTAAAAAAAACTTATCTTACATATATAAAGTATTTTTATTATCGGGAATTGCCATGTTATGACGCGCTTTCAGCATGTTTGTTACAAAAGTTAATAATATTATAATACAGCAAATAAGTCTTGATATTTAGTTAATACTCTTAAGATTTCAATTTCTTTATTTTTAATTCGGTAAATAATTAAATAACTTTTTCTTGTCGTATAAATAAAAACACTTTTATTCTTAATTCCAATTTTTTTTAATTCCGGCTTTAGGGAAAGCGGCGAGCATTTTAAATATTTTTCTTAAATTATCCGTAACATCCAGAGCTGCTACTTGATTATCTTTTGAAATATAATCCGCAATAGTGGCTATATCTTTTCGTGCTTTACCGGTGATAGAGACTTTTAAATTATTCATATTTACTGTTCAATTCATCAAGAAATTCAAAAGCATCCGAAAGATTTCCTGCTTCCGCATCATCAATTCCTTCTTGAATATCTGCATTTAATGTTTCAAGCTCTTCTTTTGAAATGCATCCTTTATTTAGCGCAATATTTAAAGTTGCATTCACGGCCTCATTTAAAGAATCGTATAATCCTTCCGCAACCTTCATTCTTAATAATCTTTCAATATTTGGTGCTAAAATTATATCCATTTATTTAAAACCTTTTATCTAAAAACCGTAATTCAATTATATCATAAACTCAATAGCAAAACACCGGAAGTGTGTTTCCGGTGTTTTAAATTTGCTTTATTGCTGTTAAGCTACGAACTTTATTTTGAAAAACCAGTTAAGCCATAATCCCTAGAAAGTTTTTCAACATAGCTTTGTGATGTATTAATTGCTTGTGTGAGTTCATTTATATCTTTTTGCAAGATTTTCTTTTCTTCATCACTTTGTGCAACTGCTAATGCCGCTTTTTTATCTTGAAGAGCTTTTTTATTTGCATTATAGTTGTCAACATTTCTTTGTTTTCTATTTTTTATTATTTCTTGTTTTTGAGCCGGAGCTTTTTTGAAGCTTTCAAGCGCATCTTCGTATTCTTTGTCGGTAGGAAAAGCTCCATTATTGCCTGGCTGCCAAGTTGACTGGTGTAAATTGTTCTTAGCATCATTTAATCTTGTTTGTGCGCTTTTTTGTTCAGCTTTTAATGCGGGTATGCTTTTTTCTAATTCAGTTTGTTCAGCTTTTAAAGTAGCGATACTTTCTTGAAGTTTGTCTACTTCAAGGCCTTTTTTCTGTCGTGCTGCTAATGAGGCCTCTTTCTTTTTCAAAGTTTCTTCAACAGCAGTCTTTTTAGTGCTAGCTTGATTTAATTCGGTGCTTATGCCATTTAATTTATATTCAGCAGCAACATATTCAAGTGCGTTATCGGCTGATTAGATTCCTTTATCACCGGCCATTAATTCATCAGCTTTTGCTTTAAATAGCATATTTTCCATGTTTTTATAATTATGTTGCTTATTAGCTGTTGCTTCTTGTAATGCAGCTTGCTTCTGCGGTATGCTAACTTCAAAGGCATTTAGAATGTCATCAATTTGCGCAATTTGCTCATTGTTATTTTTAGGATTTTGTTTAGCTTTTGTAAGGCTTTCTACTATTTCTTCATCGCTTTTATTTTCAAAGACAGGATCGTTTTTAAAATCCTTTATTTTTTCTTGTACAGTTTTTTGTTGTTCTAATGCTGTATCAAGTTCTTTTTGTGCCGTTTTAACACTTTCATCAAGTGCTTTGAGTTGTTTTTCAATCTCTTTGGAATCCCCTTATTGAACCGCTATACCTTTTTTAGTTTTAACTTCTTCTTGTTTAACAGGTTCTGCTTGGGCTTCAGGTTGTTTTACTTCCGGTTGTTCTTTAGTTTCAACTTCAGGCTTTTTTACGCCTTCAGTTTCAGGTTTTTTACCGCCGCTAACTGTGTCTTTAATTTCTTCGCTAACACCGTTTGCGCCTTTATCTCCTGTGCCTGCCGTAGTTAAGCCTTTTGCTTTTTCTAAAGTTGTTTTATAAGCTTCTTTACCTTTTCCGAAGAATGTGCCGAAGCCGTCTTTAATGTTTTGGAATAATTTTGTAGCTTCGCCGTCAACGTTGCTTTCTGCTTTATTAATTGTAGCTAAAGCTTCATTTAAGCCTTTACCTCTTTTTGCAGCTAATGCAAGCGTTCCAAGTGCTGCTGCGGCTGTTGCTATAATTCCGCCTTTAGCTAATGTGCTCTTTTTAACTTCTTTTCCGCCGATAACAACCACATCGCCTTTATCAGCTTTTTTAACTGCAGGTTGTTGTGCAGCTGTTTGTGTAGCTCCGGCAGTCGGCTGTGCGTTACCGAAAGATACTTTTCCTACATTCATAGAACCCATTTGTATATTTCTCCTATTAAAATTAAATTGCTTACATGGTTATTAAGGTATCTGAAAATTTTTTTTTGACATCATGCACTAAATTTTTTGTTTTTTTGTTACAAAAGTTTACAAGTACCCTTTCTATTATAATATAAAAATTAATTTTTTAAAAAAACGTCAATTAACTTTACAATCAACTTCTTCAAGCTTTTTAGAATGTAAAAAAATATTAAGCTTATTAATTATATGGCGCAAAAAATATTTTTCAGGTGCGTTATACTTATACAATTTTTGCAAATAATATTGGTTAATAAAATAGTAAGAAAGGTATATAAACTATGGCAATCAGTGCGATTAACTCCATAAATTTAAACAAAGTTGCATTTAAAGGTGCTCAAGCTGAGCCAAAAAAGGCAGAAGCAAAAAAGGACGAAAACTTTTTTGAAGAAAATAAAGAAGTAATAGTCGGTTTATCAGCTATCGGTGCTGCGGCTTTGGGTGCAATTGTCCTTCATAAAACAGGTGCACTCGGTAAAGTAGCGGATAAATTCTCCAAAAAAGCTGATAAAGCGGCAGCAGAAGCTGCTCCCAACGCTGATATCATTAAAGAAAAAGTGGATGTAAACAGCAGAGAATTCGATAAAGCATTTGGCAGAAAAGCTCTTGAAAGAATTGAGCAGACCATAAATACAAGCCGTATTGAAAAAACCATTGCAGAAGCAGGCCCTGATGGAAGCAGACACGCAGCAAGAATTGAAGGCAAATATGAAGAAGCTCTTCCTGAAATTTTTAAAGAAGGCGCAAAAGTAAACAGCCGCGAGGATGTTTTAACTTATGCAAGAGTTGCAGGATTAGCATAATAAATTATAAAATCCATTTCATATAATATAATAATATTAAGGGGATATTAATTTTAATATCCCCTTAAACTTTGCTGATTTTTTTGGTTTAAACCTGCTTTAAAAGCTTGATTAAAGCCTGCCTCAAGTTTAGATTAGCCTTCAATTGCGGTTTTGCAATCTTCACAGATGCCATCCTCATTAAGTTCTCTATATTTCCAGCATCTCTGGCATTTTTGCCCCTCAGCTTTTCGCACTGACACTTTTATGCCGTCTTCTTCATAATCATTTAAGCTCTTAAAGTCGTCTTTTTCGCCCGTATAGGCATGGGATACGATAAATAAGTCTTTAAGGTCTTTTTCATA
>CAQTPN010000040.1:0-2128 GCA_948888345.1 uncultured bacterium
AATATTTCTGGAATGCCGGAATTTTTATGTTTAAGGCTTCCGTTTTTATGGAAACTTTAAAACAATTTGCGCCTGAAATTTATTCAATTGTGCAAGAATTTAACTTCACAAAAAATGAAACAATTGAATTTACAAAATTTGATAAAATGCCTTCAATTTCTATTGATTATGCCATTATGGAAAAAGCAAAAAATATTATAAATGTTCCGGTTGACTGCGGCTGGAGTGACCTTGGATGCTGGGATGCAATTTATGACATCAATTCAAAAGATAAAGAGGGAAACGTAAAAATTGGAACCGTTCAGAGCGAAAATTGCAAAAATTCTCTTCTGTTCAGCTCAAACAGGCTTATTGCAGGAGTGGGACTTGATGATATCATTCTTGTAGAAACATCTGATGCAATTTTAGCCTGCAAAAAAGATAAAACACAGGATGTTAAAAAGATTTTTGATAAATTAAAAGAAATCAAAGATGAAACACATCTTGTACATACAACAGTGTACCGCCCATGGGGTTATTATACCGTATTAAATCAGGGAGAAGGGTATTTAACAAAAATGATATGCGTATCAAGCCACGGGCAATTGAGTTTACAATCTCACAATTTCAGAAGCGAGCACTGGGTTGTATTATCAGGTACTGCAAGGGTTACACTTGATAACAAAAATTACATATTAAAGCCGGGTTCAAGCATCGATATTCCTGTAAAAGTAAAGCACTCCTTAGGAAACCCCTATAAAGAAGAATTAAAAATTATAGAGGTTCAAAAGGGCGACAAACTTGTTGAAGATGATATTATAAGATATAAAGATATCTACGGCAGAGTAAAAGCATAGAAATCAACTAATTGCCTTCTTTGGCTTCTTTAAATATCATATCAATAGCAGCATCCGTACCGGATTCTTTTATTACAGAATAAATTTCATTCAAATTGTATTCAAACCTCTGTATTATATCAGGATAATCTATAATTTTTGCAAAATTAATCATATTTGTATATTGAAGAGATAATTCCTTAAGTGTTGCATCTTTAATGCCGCTATTTTCTTCATCAAAATTATTAAAGTAGAAAAAGTTTCTTATAGCAAAAATTGCATCTCTTTTATCTTTCGGGCAGCCTTTATCTGCCGCTTCATTTAATAATTCATGGACTGTTTTCATCATGCTTAACTGGCAAGCATTTCCAACATTAATTTGTACGCTTTCATTTTGCAGATAAGAATTTACTATTGTTTGAACATCTTTATCAGATATTCTTTTTTCCATCTCTTTATCACTTATTATGCCAATACCGGCTTGTTTTATTGAATTGATAATTTCTTTTTTTAATCCGTGCGGAACAATATTATAATCACTGCTTTCTTTCATTTCTTGAGGAACAAATGCCAAACTGTTTAATTTTTCTTCAGCCATTAAAATATTGAAAGCTTTGATTGCCTTTACTCCAATTTTCTTTGCCAGGGCTGCATTTTGATTTTTTACACACCAGTAAGCTCTTTCCAAATTATCATCAATTATCTCCAGCGCATCCCGGTTTCCTTCTTCTATGCATGAAGCATAAACTTTGCTATAACCGTTAACCAGTTCTTCTTCTGACATTTCTTCATAAGTCTTATTAGTATCATTAATTTTAAGATTTTCCGCCAAAAGAAGCCCTAAGGTATATCTTGTCATATCATCAAGCTTGTTGGAACATATTACATCGGATAATGTTTTAATAAGGCATATATGATACATATGAGCTTTCATATCTTTATCTACTGTTTTAAAATAAGCGGTTGCCGCATCATCAGCATACGCATCTTTTTTAGACAGCACCTTGTCGCTCATCCCCGTATAGGCTTTTAAATCTGTGATTTTATTTATATCGTATCCGTTTTTTCTGAACCAATCTTTCATATCCTGCACAAGTGAAGGCGGATAAACATTTATGGGAATTATATTTTTCTTATCTTCCTCTTCTTCTTTTTGTTTATTGTATATCTCCCATCCTTTTGTCATACAGACAGACCACTGCTTTCTTGCCCAGGTATTTCTATCCCAGAATTCTTTCAAGGTTTTCTTTTCATCTTTATTATCGCTCAAATTCAGTTTTGAAAATTCTTCAGGGCTTATATCCTTTTTCTTT